>JBAVPI010000381.1:0-1707 GCA_049692915.1 Pyrinomonadaceae bacterium | reverse complement strand
GACGCGTGTTCCGCGACGAGTTCGTCATAGCGCGCAAGCTGCGCCTCCGCGCCGCTGATGCGCCCGCGCGCCTCCGCCGTGCGCTCTTTAATGAGATTGACGGTCGAGAGCAGCCCGTCGGCGCTCTCGCGATACTCTTCGACTTTGAGCAGACGGTCGAAAGCCTTTTTGCGGTCGGCGGCGGAGAGCAGAAATTCCGTCGTGAACAATCCCTGCGGGACGCCGATGGCGGAGCGAAAGAGCGCCTTCAACTCCGTGCCCGGCTCGACGCCGAGACACAGGTCGAGAAATTTTTTAACGTCAGCTTTCTTCTCCGCGACCTTCATCTTCAGCGCGTCGTCATAGACGTAATAACCCTGCCCCGTGTCGCGGTAAACCGTGTAGAGTCGCTCGTCCGCGCCCTCGAACGTGACGCGCACCGAACCCTTTTTCGCGCCGCGCCGGAGAAAGTCGTCCTTCGGATAGTCGAGCGTGTCAAAGAGCGCCCACGCGATGGCTTCGAGGATGGTTGTTTTCCCCGCGCCGTTCTGCCCGACAATCGCGGTCGTGCCACGCTCGAAAGAGTAGTCGCCGCGCTCGTATGACTTGATGTTGTCTAATTCAACCCGTGTGACGTGCATGCTTCTCAGGTAGGCGGACGCTTGCGACCCCTGTGCTGACGGAGGAGAGAGCCGCCGCGCCGCCCCGTTCGGTATCAATTCGTTCTTCAGTCTAAGGGATTACTTAATGAATGGCTAGCGAGTAGGCGGACGCTTAAAAAGACGCGCAGCAGCCGTGCGCCTTCAGTCCGTGCGTGGAATTTTCAGCGTTCGCCGAGCGTGTAGGCGGCGGTGTCGGGGTGATAGGTTTTCCAGTCGAACCAGTAGTCTTCGAGAATCGAGAGCTTATTCAAACGGCGACCGGCGAGCGCGCCGGAGGTGGCCGTCCCCGTGAAATCCCACTCGCTGCCCGTTGCGGAATCCACGACGCGCGAGGGGGATGAATGGGCTTGAGAAAGAACTCTACTTTGCGCCCGTCAAGCGAACTCTCGAAGGCGCGCACGCTCTTTCCGTCGTCGCCGACGATGAGCAGGACGGGCACGCCGCCGATGTCGTCAACGACCGGATTCTGCCGCCGCAGCGCGTCGAGCGGGTAAGCCTTCGCGTGGCCTCGCGCCTCGACGCCGACGACGAGGGTTCGCGCCGTGAACGTCTCGTTCGCACCGTAGATGTTCGTCGCCACGGGCACTCGCGTCATGCGCTCTTCCCAATCGGCGGGCGCGTAGCGGCCTGCGGCAGCGACCTTTTCATCGGGACGCAGGACGCGTCCGCGCGGGTTCTCGCGCTTCCACGTCGCGAAGGTCAGTTCGTCGTGATCGAAAGATTTCAGACGGCGGCCTTTGAGCGGGCCGAGGACGCACTCGCCCGTCACCTGCTGCCACCACGAGCCGGTCTCCTCATCGCGCATGATGAAGTTCTGATTGTTGATGCCCGCGAGATGAAAATGGAGCACCCGCCCGTCAACCGTCGTCTCCCACACCAGACCGGTGTGACAGAGCGTTCAATAAGTCGAGACGACGGGCGTCCCTCCCACCGTGTCCGCCACGAGATGATGATAAGCCATCTGCCGGACGGGATAAGCCACCGCCTCTTCCTTGTTCAAGACGGCCAGCACCATGTCGTCGTCCGCGACGAACGAAGCGTCTCCGGCCTGCGCATAAGCAGCCCC
>JBAVPI010000380.1:0-5345 GCA_049692915.1 Pyrinomonadaceae bacterium | reverse complement strand
CGATTGATGTCCAAAGCCCGCGCGCAGGTTGCCTGTATTTTCCGGTCGAAGTCTTGCCGTGACGATAAGCGGCGAAACCGCGACGCCGGGAGATGTCACAAGGGAGCGCGCAAAAGAAGAAACGCGGCAGACTTCATCGGCCTGCCGCGTTCGTCGCACCTTTTGACGTAGAGGCGCACGCGTCCTTATTCCGCGCCTCGCCCGCGCCATCAAGCCGCGCGATTCTTTTTGACGAACTTGAGGGCCACGCCGTTCATGCAATAGCGCAGGCCGGTCGGGGCCGGGCCGTCGCCGAAGACGTGGCCCTGATGCGCGTCGCAACGCGCGCACGAAATCTCCGTCCGGCTCTCCGAGAGGCTCTTGTCCACCGTCTCGCGGACGTTCATGCGCGCGATGGGTGCCCAGAAACTCGGCCAGCCCGTGTGCGACTCGAACTTCGTCTTCGAGCTAAAGAGCGGCAGGGCACAGCCGACACACTCGAAGACGCCGTTCTCGTGGACGTTGAGGAGCGGGCTTGAGCCGGGCGCTTCCGTCCCCTTCTGCCGCATCACTTCGTACTGCTCCGGCGTCAGGATGCTCTTCCATTCAGCGTCCGATTTCACGACTCTGCCGACGGAGCTTCGACCCCCGCGAACGCGCTTTCGCTCGTCGAGGTTGACCGCACCCGCGAGCGGAATTTTGCAGACAACCGCCGCCGCGCCCATGTTGAGAATTGAAAATAGAAAGAAACGCCTCTGCATTGTTTGTACTCCTGTCTTAACACACTCATCCCGGATGCCCGCATCGTGTACGGTGAATATACGATGGACGGGCAGCGAGCGGATTGCAAGTCGCGGACGAACGGGCGCGGCGGGCGGTGTCGTGGAGAAGATGAGCACTCAACCGTCTTTACCTTGCCCGCCCCACATTTAACCTCCGGCATTTTGATCGGGTGATGGCGCAAATATCTCCACGTCAATGGGCTTGAAGCTGTAGTTGTTCGACTTCTCGGCAGAGCAGGCCGTGACGCCGACGATCAAATTCATCTCGGCACGCAAGAGAATGTAATCCCCCGCACGCGAGGGGGGCGGGTCAATGCGCAGTTCGCCGGACGGGAGCACGACGACGTTCATAAAGACATTGAAGGTCGTCGGAATCATGTCGGGCGTGACGCCGAACGCGGCGAGATTCTTCGTCAGGTTCTCGAAGCAACTCGGATGATAGCCGTGATGGTCGTAAAGTAGTTTGAAGGTGTCGGGGCTGCACGGCGTCAGCAGGAAATCGTGTCGCCCGACGGTGTCTTCGACGATGGAAAACATCGGGCGGCTGCGGTTCGAGTAGAGCACGTGCCCGGTCGTCAAATAGATCGTGTTGGCGTAATCAATCGTGCGCCCGGAAGACAACCACTCGGACTTATCCTCCTGCGCGAAGGCCGTCAGGTCGGAGACCTGCTCGCCCTGCGGGTCAATGATTTTCAGTAGCTGCCCGCGCCCGATCAGAAGGCCGACGCCGGTCTGCGGTTCGAGATGATGGCGTGCGATCATTTGGTCGTTGCGTCTCCTCGCGCATGAAATTGTTGACGATGAGGACGCGAGCGGGGAGCGTTTCGGCTTCCGCGCCAAAGTTACCCGCGCGGGCCAACTTCGTCACGACTGCCGTGCGCTGAACGGGCAACGCCAGCCCTCTTCGACGGCGCGACCGGAATACTGGCGCGCTTCGCTCTGCTCGCCAAAGTCGCTGAGGTTGGGATTGAGCGAGCCTTGCAGTTTGTAGTCACGCGCGCGAATCGTTTCCCGCAGCCGCCCGAATTGTTGACGCTCGCGCAAATGCTCGAACTGCTCGTGCGCGTTGAAGGCGAGAGTCGGCCACGCGAAACGACGCGCGCGGCGTGAACTCGCGGGGTGCAGCCCGACGACGAAGAAGGCCGTCCCGGCGAAGCTGAAGGAGAAACCGGGGTCTTCAGGGTCGCTGCTCACATTTCCGTCCCACGCGTGGAACGGTCGGTCGAGGTCGTGCAGACTTTGAAGCTGAGACCATAATAAGCTTTCCCACTCGCGCTCGTCGCCGACGACCGGCGCGGCGAAACTGGCAATGAACGTCGCGTACTCCGTCTCGAAAGTCGGGCGCTCACGCGTGTACTCCCACAGGTCATGTGCGAGGGCGGCGTTCACCGAGGGCGTGTTCATCTCGGCGTAGAGGCCGAAGCGGTACGTGTTGTTGTTGAGCGCCGCCCGCGCGCCGACGCACGAAAAATCCGGGTTGAGAATGTGCGCGCGAAATTCTTCGTGGACGGTTTCGGCCAGCGGCGCGGGACTCCGTTCCGCATCGAGCGGGTAAATGAGTTTGCCGCCGCGCCACGCAGCGTAAGAGCTATTGTTGTCCTTGAAGTCGCCGCCGCGAAACGGATTTATTTCGTAAGCTGTAGCCGTTGCCTCTGACATACCCACCTTGTTCTTAACGAAATACACCTGCCGCCCGGCGCAAAACCTTTCGCTTGAGCGACACCTTGAAATTTGACTCGCTTAAAATAGAAAAATTTTGTAAAGATTGCGTGGCAAAGTGCTTGTATAAACTTAACGTCCTGTAAAAATCGCGTGTTTTTTCTGTGCCCGAACGAACAAGGTTTCGCGGAAACGGACGGAGCATGATTCGTCGGGTTCAGGCTTACGTCAACTGTTCCTCAGAGGCTTTGTCCGCAGCCGTACAGCCATGCCCGCGCCCTGATGTGAGACAATGCGTGTTTCCCCCGTTCACAGCAATTAACGAGGCGTTTAGCGGCGATTCAACACACGTTATGGAAGCGGAAACTTTATCTGAAACGAGCGCAGGCCCGACGGCCTGCACGTATCTGTTAACGATTCGTCGCGTGCGTTTCGACGACCGCGTGGCGAAAGATTTCAGAGACTACTTTCGATTGCTGACCGCCGCACGATGCGAAGTGCTCGTGATTGACGGCTCGCCGCCCGACGTGTTCGCCGCGCACGAGGAAGCGTGGCGAGGGGCGTGCCGTCACGCCGCCGTTGACGCGCGGTACGCATATCTCAACGGCAAGGTTAACGGCATTCACACGGGCGTTGCGCTGGCCGCACACGAGCGCATCATCCTCGCCGACGACGACATTCGTTACACGCCGCCTGACGTGCGTCGCATGACGGAATTGCTCGCCGCACATGACATGGTGCGCCCGCAAAACTACCTGTGCCCGTTGCCCGTCTGGGCGCGGACGGAAGCGGCGCGGATGCTTATCAATCGCGGGTGGATGGCGGAGGGAGATTATCCCGGCACGCTCGGCGTGCGACGCGACGCCATGCTCCGCGTCGGGCATTACGACGGCGACGTGCTCTTCGACAACGAAGAGATCGTGCGCCACTTCCGCACGCGCGGGGCGAACATCCGTTACGCGCGCGACTTCTTCATCCTGAAACGTCCGCCGGGTTTCAGAAAGTGGATCGAACAACGACCGCGACAGGCATACGAAGATTTTGTGATGCGTGCCAAGACCGCTTTTTTCGCCGCGCTGCCGTTCGCGCTCGTCTTCGCGTGGTTGGCAGGAGGGTGGCGTCCGGCACTCGCTCTCGCGGCGTTTGTGGCGTGCGGCGCGGTGCTTCTCGCGGCGCGCGGTCTGGGTGACGGGGCGTCGCGCTTCTTCCCCTTCCGGCTCTGCGCGTATGCGCCGCTCTGGGTCGTCGAGCGCACGGCAAGCACCTACTGGGCCTTTTACTGGCGGGCCGTCCGCGGCGGCTACCCGTTCGGCGATAAGTTGCTCTCGAAGGGGACGGGCCGCGCGTGGAACGTCGCCGGTCGCGCCGCGCCGAACAGTTCTTCCGAACAGTGACGATGTGAATCAACAATCTCCGACGCACGATCTGGGCGATTTGCCGGACGAAGAGTTTCGCCGTCTCTTGCACGAGGTCGCCGACTGGATCGCAGACTACCGCGCCGGGATAGAGACGCGCCGCGTCATCCCGGAACACAGCCCCGGTGCGGTCACGGAGCGTTTGCCGCATGCTCCGCCCGAAGCCGGGCAGCCGTTGGACGAAATCCTGCGCGACTTTGAGCGAGTCGTCATGCCCGGCATCGTTCACTGGGGACACCCCGCCTTCCTCGGCTACTTCGCGACGACGACGACCGCGCCCGGCATCATCGGCGAGATGCTGGCCGCCGCCCTCAACGTCTCTGCGATGACGTGGCAGACTTCGCCCGCCGCGACCGAACTCGAAACCGTCGTCCTCGATTGGATAAGACAGATGCTCGGCCTGCCGTCGGAGTTTTTCGGCGTCGTTTACGACACGGCCTCCGTCGCCATCCTGCACGCGCTCGCCGCCGCGCGCGAAGAGTCGGGACACGACGTTCGGCGCGAGGGGCTGGCGGGACGGGAAGACTTGCCCGCGCTTACGCTCTACGCCTCGGATCAGGCGCATAGCTCGTTGGAGAAGGCGGCGATTACGCTCGGCATCGGCGAAGCGAACGTGCGGCGCATCGCTTCGGACGAGGCGTACAGAATGGACGTGAGCGCGTTGCGCAGCGCCGTCGAAGACGACTTGAGGGCGGGTCGCCGCCCCGTCGCCGTCGTCGCCACCGTCGGCACGACATCCGCGACGAGCGTTGACCCGGTTGAGGAAATCGCAGACGTGTGCCGCGAGCATCATGTGTGGCTGCACGTTGACGCGGCATACGGCGGCGCGCTGGCGCTCCTCGAAGAGGGACGACACGTGATGCGCGGCGTCGAGCGGGCCGACTCAGTCGTCTTCAATCCGCACAAGTGGTTGTTCGTGCCACTCGATTTCAGCGCGCTCTACGTGCGCCGTCCGGAAACGCTGCGCCGCGTCTTCTCGCTCGTGCCCGAATACCTGCGCGGGGACGCCGAACGCGCCGACGAAGCGGTTCACAACTACATGGATTACGGCATCCAACTCGGTCGCAGGTTTCGCGCGCTCAAGGCTTGGTTGGTCATCCGCACGTTCGGGCGCGAAGGACTCGCCGCGCGCATCCGCGAGGCTTGCCGCCTCGCACGTCTCGTCGCCGACCGGGTTGAGCGAGACGAACGTTTTGAACTGCTCGCGCCGGTCGAGATGGGCGTCGTCTGCTTCCGCGCGCGCGGTGCGGGCGTTGGCGGCGCGGAAGAAATGTCACCCGCCGCGCTCGACGGGTTGAACGAAGGGTTGCTCGCGCGCATCAACGCGACGGGCACGACGTATCTGACGCACACGCGACTGCACGGGCGACTCGCGCTCCGCATCGCCGTCGGCAACGTACTGACGACCGAAAGGCATCTCGCGCAGGTCTGGGCGAAGGTCTGCGCAGAGTTGAAGACGATGCTCGACGAAGAGAACGCGGCGCGCAACATGAAGGCTTAGCCCTCACGT
>JBAVPI010000379.1:0-5440 GCA_049692915.1 Pyrinomonadaceae bacterium | reverse complement strand
AGCATCCGCCACCACCCCCGCCGCCACCTTTTCTTCCGCGAGACATCATCGAGAAGATAATAAGCACGACGAATCCGATCAGGCAGCACGCGCCGAGGCTCAAGCCTCCGCCCACCTGCGCGCCCGCGCGACCTCGCGGACGTTCATCAACAGTTCCCCGGTAAGCGTAACTCTGGTCAATGCCTTCGATGCTGAAGCCGCGCTTTTCAGCGAGCGTCGCCACGACGGACTGTACGAAGTCCGACAAGCCCTGACTGTAATTGTTCTGCTGGAAGGGCGCGCGCAGGCGCTGCCTCGCGATTTGTCCGACAAGCCCGTCCGGCAAGTCGCCTTCGAGATGACGGCTGACCTGCACCTGATACTTGTGATCGTTCACCGCCACGACCAGCAGCAGCCCGTTCTTCTCGCCTTCCTTTGATCCGATGCCCCAGCCGCGCGCGACATTCAGCGAGTAATCAAAGATCGCCGTCTCGCCGGTGGTCGGAACCGTCACGACGGCGAACTCGATGTCGGCCCGCTCTTTCAGACGGTTGAGAATCGTCGCCAGACGATCCTTCGTCGCGGGATCAATGACGTTGGCTTCATCGTTGACGTATTTATAGAAGCCGGTCGGTTGTTGGAGCGGAGCCTGCGCGCTGACTTGTGCGCGCGCCGTGCCCGCACAGGCGAAGAGACACAACAGCAGCGCAAAAATAGCGACGGAAAAAGTTGAACGTCTGGATTGCATTGATGCCACGATGATAACAGCAAGAGGCCAAAAGAAAAATGTCAATCAAATCATTCCCGCACTCTTACTTTACGAAAGCGCGGGGCCAACTGTTCATCCTTCGATAAGTTTGTGCATGAGGTAAAACAGCGCCACGCCGACGAAGACGACGACCGAGACGAGCGGATTTTTTTCTTCGAGATGATTTACTTCCGGTATCAGGTCGCTCGCCGCCACGTACAGCGTGACGCCCGCCGAGAAAGGCAACGCATAAACGACCGCTTCCTGTACCCTCGATTGGAGTAATCCGACGGTCAACGCGCCCGCGAGCGTCGCGGCCCCGATGACGAACGTCGCCAACACGGCCTGACGCGCCGTGCGGCCCGAAGCCAGTACAATCGAGGCCGCCGTGAAGCCTTCCGGCACTTTATGCAGCAGCACCGCGATGAAAACCAGCAACCCCACCCTCCGATCCACACCGAAAGCCGCCGCCACGGAAGCGCCATCAAAAAAAGTGTGTATCGAAAGCCCGCCGATGGCAGTGTAAGCCGCAGAGGTGCGAACCAGTGCCTCCGGGTGCGTCTCCGCTCCGAAGTGAAAGTGCGGCGCAATCGTGTGCTCGAAGAGATGTATCAGGAGATAGCCGCCGAGAAGTAAAGTCATCGCGCCGAGCACGCCATCCCCGGATTGCACGCCGGGTGCTGACGGAACGGCCCACAGAGTGACGACCTCCGGCACGATCTCGATGAAAATCGCCGCCAGCATAAATCCCGCGCCGAGCGCCACTAAATATCTCAGAAAATGAGTGTTGCGGAGGCTACTTGGAGAGCGCGCGAGCAGCAAGCCGCCAAAAACGTTGCCGAGCGCCACGAGTCCGCCGAACAGTAGTATTTGGCCGAAATTCATCAGTGATTCAGAATTACCGGTACTGAATTTTGAATTTGTCTTAACTTGGAGAGCAACTATACAGGATGTCTGCACGCTTGGCTATGGAGCGATCTTAAGCGGCATTGCACCATATCGTGCTTAAATTTCTTGATTTAACACTCTTTTTACTCTTGACATGCTTAAGCAGACGGGCGTACTATGCGCGACAGGTGGTCAAAAGTGGTTAAAAGTGGACTACTCAGAGCAGCTTGCCGACAATGGTTAGAGTTTCACTTTAAGGTTTAAGCAGCACCGTCCCCTGAATTCGCCTCAAGTCCTATGCTGAGAGGAAATTACACGGCTCGCATTGACGACAAGGGCCGGTTGAAAGTACCGACCGCTTTTAAGCGCTATATAGAGGAGAAGCACGGGACGGAATTCTACATCACCAGCCTGACCGGTGAATACGTCAGAATTTATCCTTTGCCCGAATGGGAGTCAATCGAGCAGCGTCTGGCGCTTCTGCCCTCGATGGACCCGGCACTGCGCAAGTTCCTTGACAGAACGAACTACTACGGTCAGCAGGCGACGATGGACGGACAGGGCCGGATACTCGTCCATCCGCTGCTCAGGAAGGCGGCGGGCGTCGTCGGCGACGTGGCGGTTCTCGGTTATTTGACATATCTGGAGGTTTGGGAGCTAGACCGATTCGAGCGTCGCCTCCATTCAAATCCCTATTCAGAGGAGGACGAGGCCGCGATTGCGCGACTCGGAATCTAAGAATTGTGACTCTGTGGAGAGCAATAAGATTAAAGGGAGCGCCAATCATTAAAGGGAGCGCCTGTCATTTGACGATGTTCTTTGAGACCACGGGGCGGTGGTGATGGCGGAGTTCGGAGGGGGGCCGGACGCGCCCCATCGCCCCGTGTTGCTTCAAGAGACAATTCGCTTGCTCGCGCCTGAGCGTGGCGGATTGTTTGTTGACGCGACGCTCGGACTCGGCGGCCACAGCGAGGCGATTCTCGAAGCCTCGCCGCTCGTGCGGGTCTTCGGCATTGATCGCGACCCGGAAGCCTTAACTTTTGCGCGCGAGCGCCTCAAACGTTTCGGCGAGAGGTTTCGCGCCGTGCACGCGAATCATCAAGAGCTTGCGCGTGTGATGCGGGAGGCGGGCGAGACGGAAGCGTGCGGCGTGTTGGCCGACCTCGGCGTTTCGTCTTTGCAGTTTGACACGGCTGAGCGTGGGTTCAGTTTTCGCTACGATGCGCCGCTCGACATGCGCATGGACGCGACGAGCGAAGAGGAGACGGCCTCTGAGCTTTTAGCGCGTCTCCCGGAAGAAGAGATCGCGCGCATCATCTTTGAATACGGCGAAGAGCGAAAGTCGCGACGCATCGCGCGTTGGATAGTAGAGCGGCGCGAGCGCGGCGAGCCGATTGAGACGACGGCGCGTCTGGCAGAGTTGGTCGCGCGGGCGGTCGGGCACAAGCGTTCGGATCGGATTCATCCGGCGACGCGCACGTTTCAGGCTCTGCGCATCGCCGTCAACCGCGAACTCGAAGGACTCGGCGAATTCGTCGAGACGGCAGTTGATCTTTTACAAGTGCAGGGGCGTCTGGCGGTCATCAGCTTTCATTCGCTGGAGGATCGCGTCGTGAAGAGGACGCTGCGCCGTCTATCGGGGCAGTGCGAGTGCGGGCCGCGCGTGCCGGTCTGCCAGTGCGGTGCGCGGAAGGCGGTCGAGATTTTGACGCGGCGACCCGTCACGGCCTCGGACGCGGAGATGGAAGAGAACGCACGCGCGCGTAGTGCGAAGTTGCGCGCTTGTTTGAAACTTTAACGCGCTCTTACGGGGCGGGCTGAGAAAACACGAGTATGTTTTCCCTCCTTAACTCAGGCCCTCCAGTCGCTCAATCCCTTCTAATTTGGTTCAAGGCAGGAAAGTTGATGAGAAGAGTATCCCGGCAGCAACCCAATACCCCCGTTCGTCGCGAGTGCGATGAACGCGCGTTCAGGCGACAGTTAATATTACTCGTCAGCTGTCTGGCGCTGGCCGTCGGGTTCATTCTGGCCGCGCGCCAGCAAATCGTCGCCGTGCAGTACGGCTACAAAGTCGAGGCGTTGCGTCGCGAGCGCGACACTCTTCTCGACGAGCAACGGCGCTTGAGAGTGACGCTTGAAGAGCATTCCTCGCCGTCACAGCTTGGCCGTGCGGCGCGCGATCTGGGCTTGCAGCCGACGCAGGCGTCGCAGATTGACGTGGGCGCGGGGCGCGAGGTCGTTGAGACGAAGACGAATAGCTCTGCCTTCGTCGGGGCCGCGACGACCGCCGCGACGTTTCGTCGCTGAAGATGGAGACGTTACGTCGCTAAGATGATTTGACGAAGATTGCCGCACATGCGCGTCCGCTCTCTCCCTTGTCGCCGCGGACGCGGTTGAAGTGCAGGTCACACACCTTTGAAGACGACGCGTTCACGCATGGGGCGTGGCGCTCAGGTTTTAGAGACTGAAGAGGAAGTCGTCCCCGCCGATGCCAGAAAGATACCCTGTGCGGTCAACATTGCGTCCCGATGCTTCACGGCGGCGTGCATTAGTAGTCGCCGTTTTTCTTTGCGCGTGGATGGTGATCGCAGGCGTGCGACTCGTCTATCTGCAAACTTCGCAGCACGAATGGCTGGCGAAACGCGCGCGCGCGCAGCAGCTTGACGGCGAGCCGCTGAGTCCCGTGCGCGGGCTGATAGTTGACCGGCAGGGGCGCGAACTCGCGCGCAGCATTGACTGCGATTCGTTCTTCGCCGTGCCCACGGAGATCGAAAACGTGGACGAGACGGCGGCGCGTCTCTCCGTCGCTCTGAAAACGGATGGCGCGGCGCTGGCCTCGCGTCTCAAGGCGGCGAAGGAAGCGAACCGCGCTTTTCTCTGGCTCGCGCGTAAGCTTGACGAAGAACAAGGCCGCGCCGTCAACGAGTTGAAGATCAAGGGCGTGTACGCGATGCAGGAGCCGAAGCGTCGTTACCCGAACGGCGAACTGGCGGCGCACGTACTCGGCTTCGTCGGTCTGGACGACAAGGGACTCGGCGGCGTCGAGCAGATTTATAACGCATCGCTCGTGGGCGAGGCAGGCAAGTTCCTCGTCGAAGGCGACGCGC
Source organism: Pyrinomonadaceae bacterium (assembly GCA_049692915.1). Classification (GTDB taxonomy): domain Bacteria; phylum Acidobacteriota; class Blastocatellia; order Pyrinomonadales; family Pyrinomonadaceae; genus JAIVJG01. The sequence goes on along the minus strand of JBAVPI010000379.1, from coordinate 718 downwards.
GGCAGAAGTCATATGAAAGCTTCGGCGTCGAGCCGCGACCCGGCCAGTCAATCGTGCTGACGATTGACCAGACGATTCAGTATGTGACCGAGCAATCGCTCGCGGCGGCGGTCGAACGCACGCACGCGAAGGCGGGTACGGCTATCGTGCTCGACCCGCGCACGGGCGAGATTCTGGCGCTCGCCAATGCACCGGCCTTCGACCCGAACGACGCGGCGCGTGCCGCCACGAGCGCGCGTTTGAATCAGGCGCTGCAAAACATCTACGAGCCGGGTTCGACTTTCAAAATCGTCGCTTATTCGGGCGTGCTCGAAGAAGGTTTGGGAAAGCCGGACGACCACATTGATTGTCAGATGGGTGCGATTACGGTCGCGGGCCGCGTCATTCACGACCACGCGCCCTACGGCTCGCTGACTTTGACGGAGGCGCTCGCCAAGTCTTCCAACGTCGCGGCCATCAAGATGGGCTTGCGTCTGGGCGACGAGCGGATGTACGGCTACATACGTCGCTTCGGTTTCGGCGCGAAGACGGGCGTCGAGTTGCCGGGCGAGACTTCCGGGCTGGTGCGCCCCTTCGAGCGCTGGCAGCCGAGTTCCATCGGCTCCATCGCCATCGGGCAGGAGGTCGGCGTCACACCTTTGCAGGTGGCGGCGGCCTTTGGCGCTATCGCCAACGACGGCGTCCGCATCGCGCCGCACATCGTGCGCGAACTGCGCAA
>JBAVPI010000378.1:0-2998 GCA_049692915.1 Pyrinomonadaceae bacterium | reverse complement strand
CAGTAGAGCACGTCCGTCGCGGGCGCATAGAGGACGCCGAGGACGCTCTCGCCACGGTCGGCCAGCCCGATCTGGACGGCGAAATCGCCCGTGCCCGCGATGAAGCCCTTCGTGCCGTCGAGCGGGTCAATCATCCACGCGCGCGCGCAACTCAGGCGGCGCTCGGTATCCACGGACTCCTCCGCCAGTATGCCGTCGTCGGGAAACTCCGCGCCGAGCCTGCTGACGATCAATTCGTTGACGACGCGGTCGGCCTGCGTGACCGGCTCGTCGAATTCCGCCTTGTGCTCGACGCGCAGAGGCTTGCCGTAGAATTGGAGTGCCGCCGCGCCCGCTGCACGCGCCAGTTCCACGCCGAAGCGCAGTTCTCTTTCGTATTCGCCGCTCAAGCCCGCCTGAACCATGCGCCCAAGTCTAACAGACCGCTTCACTCTTGCGCAGTCGCGGCGTCGCGCAGAATGTCGAGCGTGACATCCACGTCGCGTCGCGTCGTGCGAAAGTTCGTGATTGACGCGCGCAGGGCGAAGCGCCCGCGCAAGGTCGTGTTCGAGAGGTAAGCGCGCCCGCCGCGCTGAACGTTCTGCATGAGCCGGAAATTCAGTTCGTCCAGTTCGACGTTCAGACGTTCGCGCTCCGCTTCGTCGGCGGCGCGTTCGATGCGGCGGCGCGTCTCCGGCGGCGTGTAGCGAAAGCAGCAGATGCCGAGCGTCGTCGGCGCGAGCAGTTGAAAGTCTTCCGCGGCGCTGACCCTCGCGGCGAAGTAGGCGGCGACGGCGCAGTCTTCCGCGATTGATGCGGCGATGCGGCGCGTGCCGTAATAGCGCAGCATCATCCAGATTTTGAGCGCGCGAAAGGGTCGCGACAGTTCGATGCCGTAGTCCCAAAATGCGAAAGCCTCGTCCGGCTCCTGCTCGAAGATTTTGACGTAGTGCTCTTCCGTTCCAGCGAACGCGGCGCGCGCTTCTTCCGGGCGACGGTACAGCAGGCAGCCGCAATCGAGCGGCGCGTAGAGCCACTTGTGCGGGTCGAGCGAGACGCTATCGGCGAGCGCGAGTCCGTCGAACAACTCGCGCTTGCTTTCGTCGAGCGCGGCGAGCGCGCCGTAAGCTCCGTCAACGTGGAACCAGAGATCGTGCTCGCGCGCGACGTGCGCGATGTCTGCGAGCGGGTCAATTGCGCCGGTGTTGACCGTGCCCGCGCTCGCGACCACACAGAACGGTCTGAGGCCCGCCGCGCGGTCTTGCTCGATTCGCTCGCGCAGGGCGCGCACGTCTGTGCGAAAGTTTTCGTCCGACGCGATGACGCGCACCTGTTCGCGCCCGATGCCCATCAGGTCAACGGCCTTCGGGATGGAGAGATGCACCTGATCCGAGACGTAAATCGTCGCGGGCGCAGTGGCGTTCCATAGTCCCTTCTGCGACACCGCGCCGCCGTGCGCCTCGCCCGTCTTCGTGCGGTGCGCGACGAAGAGCGCGTTGAGATTCGCCATCGAACCACCGCTCGTCAGCAGTCCGCCGCACTCCGCGCCGTAGCCGATGAGTTCCGCGAGACGGCGCACGACGTTGCGTTCGATGACGGTCGCCGCCGGTGAGGAGCGCCACGCGGGCACGTTCTGATTGAGCGCGGAGGCGAAGAGATTGGCGAACGCGCCGACGGGCGTCGAGGGTGAGGCAACGTAGCCGAACATGCGTGGGTGTCCGTTCTGACGGCTGCCGCCCACGAGCGCGCGGCAGTCGTCCATCAAACGTTCGAGCGGCTCTCCGTCGGCGGGAAGCGGGCGATCAAAGAGGCGCGACAGGTCTGCGCTGCTCGTGTATTTATAGACGGATAAATCCGTGACGCCCGCGAAGTAGTCGGTCGTTAAAGCGACGAAGGCGTCGGCGAGTTCGCGCATCTCCGCGTCCGTGATGTCGAGCGACGTAGCCCGCGCGCCTTCGCGTTCGGCACGCGCGCCCGAAGACTCTCGTGCTTCCGCCCGTTGTTCACTCTCGTCAGACATACAAGCTTCGTCCTCCGTGATGACCGTCCACCTGACCGCTTTGAAGCCCAACCCTATCACAACGCTTCCTACTCTTTGAAGCAGGTCGCCGGAGCGATGCTCGTGATAAACTGCGCGCCATATTTCCTGACGACGGGACGCGAAGGGGAGGGACGCAAGGATGTCTTTAGAGGGTTACGCCACAAACGAGGGGACGGCGCGCTACGTCGAACGCTTCCGCGACACGGCGGCGGAAAATCACTTCCGCTTCGAGCAGAAACTCTGGCTCTCTTCAATCGGCATCGGCACGTATCTGGGCGGGAGCGACGAAGAGACCGACCGTGCTTACACGGACGCGCTCGTGCGGGCCGTCGAACTCGGCGCGAACGTCATAGACACCGCCGCCAACTATCGCTTCCAGCGCAGCGAACGCTCGGTCGGCGCGGCGCTCGAACGATTGACGACTGCAGGGAAATTCGCGCGTGAAGAGATCGTCGTCTGCACCAAGGGCGGCTACCTGCCCTTTGACGGCGCACCGCCCGCGGGCCGCGACGCCGTGCGCGCCTACATCGAAGAGACGTTCATCAAGACCGGCATCGCCGCGCCCGAAGAGATCGCGGCGGGCAGCCATTGCATGACGCCCCGCTATCTCGAAAATCAGATCGCGCAGTCGCTCCGCAACACCGGCCTCGCGTGCCTCGACGTGTACTACATTCACAACCCTGAGACGCAACTCTCCGTCGTCTCGCGCGCCGAGTTTGAGACGCGCCTGCGTGCCGCCTTCGTGCAACTTGAGCGCGAGCGCGCACTGGGACGCATCCGCACTTACGGCGTGGCGACGTGGAACGGCTTTCGCGCGCAGCCGAACGACCGCGCCTTTCTTTCGCTCGAACGAATGGCCGAACTCGCGCGCGAGGCGGGCGGCGGCGTTGGAGCCAACGACGGCGGAGATGACGACGCGCACGGCTTCCGCTTCATTCAAGTGCCCTTCAACCTCTCGATGCCGGAAGCGCTCGTGCT
>JBAVPI010000377.1:0-2960 GCA_049692915.1 Pyrinomonadaceae bacterium | reverse complement strand
GGCGACTATGCCGGCGAGCACGGCGAGCGGCCACATCGGCGTCAGCATCGAGACGGCGAGCGCGCCCAGTATGCCCGCCATCATCGAGAACATCAGGAGTCGTGTGACGGTGATGTGCAAGTCCGCCTGATCGAGCATTCGCTTGAGTTGCGCCGCCGGGTGGAAGTTAACCATCACGCGGTTGAGCAGAGGGATTTCGCTCATCAACTCTTCACGCGCCAGACGCACTTCCGGGTCGGTCGAATGCGCGGAATAGGAGAGCGCCTCGGCGAGACGCTCTTGCAGGCGCACGCGCTTCTTCTCGGAGCCGTGCGTCGCCAGCACGTAGCCGCTGAAGGTCAGGAACAGGCAGAAAGCGAAAACGAGAAAGGGGATCATGTGATTTGTTCCACCGCTTCATCGCTTCGTTGATTATGAGCAGATGAATCAACGGGCCGATGAAGCTATCGTGCTTAGTCTTCAAAAAAGACGCGCGGCAGTTGCATGCCGTATTGCTTGAGTCGTTCGGCGAAGCGCGGGCGGACGCCCGTGGGGCGAAACTGTCCGAGCACGCGGCCCTCTTTGTCCATGCCTTTGCGCTCGAAGTGGAAAATTTCCTGCATCGTAATAATTTCGCCTTCCATGCCGGTGATTTCCGAGATGGAGGTGACGCGGCGCGTGCCGTCGGAGAGACGCGCGGCCTGTATAACGAGGCTGATGGCCGAGGCGATCTGCTGTCGCATCGCGCGGTCGGAGAGTCGCATGCCGGTCATCTGAATCATCGTCTCGATGCGGGCCAGCGCGTCGCGCGGGGTGTTGGCGTGGATGGTCGTCAGAGAGCCGTCGTGCCCCGTGTTCATGGCTTGCAGCATGTCAATCGCTTCGCCGCCGCGCACCTCGCCGATGACGATGCGGTCGGGACGCATGCGGAGTGCGTTCTTGACGAGATCGCGTTGCGAAACTTCGCCCTTGCCTTCGATGTTCGGCGGGCGCGTCTCAAGACGGACGGTGTGCGGCTGCTGCAACTGCAACTCAGCCGAGTCTTCAATCGTGACGATGCGCTGATTCTCAGGGATGTAGGCGGAGAGCGCGTTGAGCAGAGTGGTTTTGCCCGCGCCCGTGCCGCCGGAGATAAGTATGTTGAGGCGCGCGTGAACGCACATCTCGAACATCTCGGCCATCTCTTTCGTGAGCGCGTTTTTTTCGATGAGCGAGCCTATGCGCAACGGTTCAGACCCGAAACGTCGTATCGAAATCACAGGGCCGTCGAGCGCGAGCGGCGGAATGATGGCGTTGACGCGCGAGCCGTCTTTGAGTCGCGCGTCAACCATCGGGGAAGACTCGTCTATGCGGCGTCCGACCGAAGAGACGATGCGCTCGATGACACGCATCAAGTGCTCGTTGTCCTTGAACTCGACGTTCGTGCGTTCGAGTTTGCCGCGCCGCTCGATGTAGATGTTGCGGGGCGAGTTGACGAGTATGTCGGAGATGGTCGGGTCGGCGAGCAGCGGCTCCAGAGGGCCGAGGCCGAAGAGTTCGTGGCGCACGTCTTCGACGAGTCGCTCGCGCTCGGTGGTGGAGAGCGGCGTATTCTCTGTGAGCAACAAATCTTCGGCGAGTCGCGCGACTTCGGCGTGCAGTTGTTCGGGTTCGAGCAGGCCGAGCTTCGTCAAGTCCATCCGGTTGATGACGGCGCGGTGGAGTCGCTGCTTCATCTCCTGAAAGACCTGCTGCTTGTTCAACGCAGGCTCGTCGCCCGCGCCTCCCGTGCCGCGCATGAACGTGCTGCCGCCGCCCGCTGTCTCTCTCACCAATCTTTCGCGAAGTGCCATGATAGTTATTTACCCGTAGGAGGTTTGGGACGAACCCGGATTTGAAAGGCCGGGTCTGAAAGTTCAAAATTTTAATTCGCCGCTTTGACTAAATCGCCGCAGGCTCTTTTTTCTTGTCGAACAGGGCGCGCGCGGCCTGCGATGCGTCGTTGGTTTTCGACCCGCGACGAAAGATATTGCTGATGAGTCCGCGTCCGGTCGCCGACGCTCCGGCGTTCGCGGGCTGGAGCGGGGCCAGCGTTTGGCCCGTGAGCTTGGCGGCAATTTGACGGAGTTCGCCCGCGATCTTCGACGCCGGTTCTGATTCGACGAGCGGCTGGCCGAGGTTGATGGAGTTGACCGCCGTTCGATAGTCGCTCGTGATGACGCCCATCACGCGCTCGCCGAGGAAGCGTTCGACCTGTCGCATGTCGAGGTCAATCTGCTTGCTCCAGCGGTTGACGACGATGTGGACTTTGTGGCGCGGGTAGCCGAGGCGGTCGAAGATGGCGAGGGCGCGTTGCGCGCAACGAATCGCCGGAATGTCGAGCGTCAGCACGAAGAGAATTTCGTCAACCTGATCGAGCGCGGCGAGCGTGATGGAATCGAACGTGTGCTGCGGGTCAATCACAACATAGTCGTAACGTTCGCGCAGGATGCGCATCACGTCGAAGATGTGCTCAGGCTCGATATCGTCGGCGGCGTCGGCCTCGCGCGGCGCGGCGAGCAGCGAGAGGTTCGCCGAGTGCGGCGCGAGGTAACTGCGCAGGAGCGCGTCGTCCACTCGCTCGCGATTCTCGACGAGATCGGCGATGGAATACTTCGGCTCGACGCCGAGGAACAGAGTCAGGTCGCCAGCCTGCAAATTGAGATCAACGAGGACGGTCGGCCCATTCATCACGGCGGCGAGGTTGGTCGCGATGAAGGACGTACCGCAGCCTCCCTTGCTGGAGAAGACGGCGATGGCGCGGCCCTGTTTCTTCGGCGCTTCCTCAGCATCGGCGCAGAGGCCCGCCACGCGGTCGAAGACGGTCTTAAATTCATCGCGGATGAGCGGAAGACGCAGGAACTCGCGCGCGCCCGCACGCAGCGAACGCAGGATGAGGTCGGACGAAGCGTCGCGCGAGGCGCAGATGACGCTCATGCCGGGGAACTCCGAGATCAACGTCT
>JBAVPI010000376.1:0-2586 GCA_049692915.1 Pyrinomonadaceae bacterium | reverse complement strand
GCAGCAGAGCGCCCCAGACCTCCAACGTCGAGGCGTCGAAGGCGAGCGGCGAGAGATGTAAGAGACGCTGCCGCTCGTCGAGCGTCGCGAAGCCCGCGCCCTCCACCAGCCGCGCGACACCTGCGTGCCGGACTTCGACGCCCTTGGGTTGGCCCGTCGAGCCGGAAGTGAAACTGACGTAGGCGATGTTGTCCGGCCCGACCGCGGCCCGCGGCGGCTCGTCTCGACGCTGTCCTTCGATCAGGTCGGCGTCGGTGTCGAGGCAGAGCACCTGTCCCCAGAAGGCGGGCAGTCTTTCCGCCTCGGTCGAACGCGTCACGATGACGGGTAGTTGCGCATCCTCGACCATAAAGGCCAGCCGGTCGAGCGGGTACGAGGGGTCGAGCGGCACGTAAGCGCCGCCCGCTTTGACGATGCCGAGCAGTCCGACCAGCATCGCCGTCGAACGCTCGACGCACAGGCCGATGCGCGTTTCAGGCCCGACGCCGAAACTCTTCAGCGCGCGCGCTACTTGATTGGCTCGCGCGTCGAGTTCGTGATAGGTCAGGTGTTCGTCGTCGCAGACGACGGCGACGGCGTCTCTTCGCGCGCTCGCCTGACGCGCGAAGAGATCGGACAGCCCGCCGCGCGGGAACGCGATGCCCGTGTCGTTCCACTCGACGAGCAACCCGTGACGCTCGGCCTCTGTCAGCGGCGACAGTTCGCAGAGTGGTCTGTCGGCATCGCGCGTGAACGACTCAAGCAGCGTGAGAAGATGAGCGAGGGTGCGCGCGATGGTCGTCGGCGCGAATCGGGCGCGGTCATAGATGGCCTTGAGCTGACAGTCGCGGCCCGGCTCGAAGACGATGGCGAGCGGATAACCCGGCCCGCCGTCGAACTGGTCAAAGTCGCCGATCTCGAAGGACGCCCGCCGGTCGCCGCGCGAGGCGTCGCCGATCCAGTTCTCGAAGACGAAGAGGCTCTCGAAGAGCGGCGTCCCGCGTCCCACCTCGCTCCACCCTTGAACGTCAACGAGCGAACTGTACTCGTACTGAAGCATTTCGAGTTGACGTGACTGAAGCCCGCGCAGCCATTCGAGCAGCGGGATATCGCGCTCGACAAGCACGCGCATCGGCAGCGTGTTGATGAAGAGACCGATCATCGTCTCGGCCCCCTGCGGCGCGGCCTGCCTGCCTGAGACGACCGTTCCGAACACGACATCCGGCTCGCCGCTATAGAGACTCAGCAAGAGCGACCACGCTCCCTGCGCCACGATGTTCGGCGTCAGGCGATGCCGCCGCGCAAACGCTTGGAGCGCGGCGTATGTCCCGGCTGCGAGCCGGACGTGCTCCTCGCCGGGGGCATAATCTTTATCAGCAATGTCTTCACCGGCAATGTCTTCATCAGCAATGTCTTCATCGGCAATGTTTTCACCGGCAATGTCTTCACCGGCAATGGAAGCGACGGGCGCGGGCAAACGATCTACGCCGAGCGGGGTCGGTGCGGTGAAGCCCGCGAGCGCCGCGCGCCAGTAACTTTCAGCCGGGGCGAGGTCTGTCTGCTGAAGCCAGACGATGTAATCCCGGTAGGGTCGCGGCGGCGGGAGTTGCGCCGTCCGGCCCCCTCGCAGGGCTTCGTAGATGACCTCCAATTCCGCGTGAATCATCGAGGCCGACCAGCCCTCAAACAGGAGATGATGGAAACTCCACACGACGCGATACGTCTCTTCCGCCAGACGAAAGACCGCGATTCTCAGCAAGGGCGCTTCTTCGAGGTTAAAGCCGCGCCGTCTATCGTCCGCGAGATATTCGTCGAGCGCGGCCAGTCGTGCCTGCGCGGGGAAGCCCCTCAGGTCGCGCGTCTCAACCGGCAACACGACTTCCCGTCGAACAACTTGAACCGGCTTCTCCAGACCCTCCCACATGAAGAACGTGCGCAGGACGGCATGCCGCTCAACGATCTGCCGCCACGCGCCCGCGAACGCCGCGGCGTCCATCGGGCCGCGCCACGTGTAGGAGATTTGGACGAAGTGGACGCGCTGCGAGGCGGTGGCCCCCAGACAGTGATACAGCATGCCCTGCTGCATCGGCGTCAACTCGTATATGTCAGCTATGCCGGACACGATCTTTCTGTGACCTCCGGTCACGCCTTGAGGCGGGTCATGATCTTGTCGAGTTCTTTCTGGCTCAGGTTGGCGGCGGGGAATGCTTCCGGCGTCACGGCGACGGCCAGCGGTCGTTCGTCCGAGGTCGTGAGGGTTCGCAACGCGGCGGTGAAGGCGCGCGCCAACTCTTCAATGGTCTCGCGCCGGTGGAAGTTTTCGCTGTAAGTCCAGTTGACCTGAAGGCGACCGCCCGTGACGATGCTCGTCACTTCGATGAGGTAAGGTCTGAGGCCCGCGGCGCTGCGGGTCGAGCCGGGCATCTCGGAGGCCAGCGCGAAGGGCGACGACTCCGGCAGTAAATTGTCGAACTGACCGAGGTAGAGGAAACTGATTTGCGCTTGCGGCAGCCCGCGCGTGGCGTGCGAGTCGGCGGCGAGATGGCGCAGCAGGCCGTAGCCAATGCCCCGCCCCGGCATGGCGCGCAACTCCTGACGGACTCCGGC
>JBAVPI010000375.1:0-4912 GCA_049692915.1 Pyrinomonadaceae bacterium | reverse complement strand
GGCGACTCCCCTCCTTTTGTCGTATTACGTTGGTAACAAAATTACCCGACGCGAAAGGGGCCGCCACGATTTAACTTGGCGGCCCCTTTGATTACTAAACGGGTCGGTCGGAAGCGACCTCTCAAGGCATGCGACTCAGACCGTCAGAATTTCCTGCTCTTTGCTCTTCGCCAAATCGTCGAGCCTGCCGATGTGCTGATCCGTCAGCTTCTGCACGTCGGCGAGCGCATCGCGTTCGGCATCCTCGGAGATTTCCTTGTCCTTGAGCATCTTCTTGAGGCGGTCGTTGGCGTCGCGGCGGATGTTGCGCACCGCCGTGCGATGCTCTTCCGCGTACTCGTGCACCTGCTTGGCGAGTTGTTTGCGCCGCTCCTCGGTCAGGGGCGGGACGGGGACGCGCACTGTCTTGCCGTCGTTCGACGGGTTGAGGCCGAGGTCTGACGAGCGAATCGCCTTCTCAATCGCGCCGAGTTGTGTCTGATCCCACGGCTGCACGGTCAGCATCGTCGGCTCCGGCGCATGCACCGATGCCATCTGGCTGAGCGCCGTCGGCGTGCCGTAATACTCGACCACGACCGAGTCGAGCAAACTTATCGAAGCACGCCCCGTGCGAATCGTCCCCAGCCGTCGCCTGAAATCTTCCACCGCCGCGTCCATCCGTGGGCGCGCATCTTTGACGACATCCTTCTCGCTCATATCTTTCTCCGTAATCGGAAACTCGTAAATCGTGAATCGTCAATCGTGAATAGAAAGAATCTGTCTTAATCTATTGACGACTGACGATTCACGGCTCACGGTCTTTCGTTGCAGACGCGTGTGCCGATGCCTTCTTCGCCCATGACGACGCGCATGATGTTGCCGGACGTGCGCAGGTTGAAGACGATGATCGGGAGCATGTTGTCCATGCACAAAGAGATGGCGGAAGCGTCCATCACTTTCAACTGCTGTTCGAGCACTTCCCTGTACGTGATGCAATCGTAGCGCGTCGCCGCGGGGTCTTTCACGGGGTCGGCGGTATAGATGCCGTCAACCTTCGTGGCCTTCAGAATCACGTCAGCGCGGATTTCGAGCGCGCGCAGGGCCGCCGCCGAATCGGTCGTGAAATAAGGATTACCCGTGCCCGCCGCGAAGATGACGACGCGCCCCTTCTCCAGATGCCGGATGGCGCGACGACGAATGAACGGCTCGCCGACCTGCGGGATGTTGATGGCCGAAAGAACGCGCGTGTGCACGTCCACTTTCTCCAACGCGTCCTGCAACACGACGGCGTTCATCACCGTCGCCAGCATGCCGATGTAATCGGCGGACGAGCGATCCATGTTGCCCGCGCTCTCCGAGACGCCGCGAAAGATGTTGCCGCCGCCGACGACGACCGCCACCTCGACGCCGAGCGCGTGAACGGCCTTGATCTCTTCCGCGATGCCGTGCGCCACGCCCACGTCAACGCCGTAATTCTGCGCGCCCATCAGCGCCTCGCCCGACGCTTTCAAGAGTATGCGTTTGAAGGCCGGCGCGGAGGGCGTCATCGCTTGTGCCTCGGCTGTCGTCATCACAATCCTTAGTTGCCGCCCGCGAGCGACGCCACTTCATCCCCGAAATCCTCCGCGCGCTTCTCAAGTCCTTCGCCCATTTTGTAGCGCGAGAAGCGGCGCACGCTGATGCGCTCGCCGGTCTTGGCGATTTTCTCTGTCAGCAGATCGTTGACGGTCTTGGCCGGGTCTTTGACGAAAGGCTGGTCGAGCAGCACGGCCTCTTCATAGAACTTGTTCAAGCGGCCCTCGACGATCTTGTCAATCACCGTGTCGGGCTTGCTCGCGTTCTTCGGGTCGTTCTTGGCCTGCGCGCGCGCGATCTCGCGCTCCTTGTCAATCACGTCTGCCGAGACTTCCTCGCGCCCGACGAAGCGCGGCTCCGCCGCCGCGATGTGCATCGCGATGTCTTTGACGAGCGCCTGAAACTCTTCGGTGCGCGCGACAAAATCGGTTTCGCAGTTGACCTCGACGAGCACGCCGACCTTCCCGCCCATGTGAATGTAAGAGCCGACCGCGCCCTCTGCGGCGATGCGGCCCTGCTTCTTCGTGGCCGCCGCCATCCCGCGTTTGCGCAGGATTTCCACGGCCTGATCCTCGCTTCCGTCCGCCTCGGTGAGCGCCTTCTTGCACTCCATCATCCCCGCGCCCGTCTTCTCGCGCAGCGACTTCACCGCCGCTGAAGTAATCTCAGCCATGACTCGAAAATCTCCTCGCTAAAATACTATGAAAAGAAGTCAGGAGTCGAAAGACAGGGAAAGTCAGAATTGAGGGTGAAACTCAAACTCAATTTTCCGCTTCCAGACTTCCGGCCTCTGACTCCTGTAAGAAAGCGCAGCCCGGCGGAAAAGTCCGCACTGGCAGGCTGCGCTTCATCGAAAACTGTGCCGCGACTCGCCGTTCCGCTACTTGGCCGCGCCGACCGACTCAGCGCCCTTCTCCTGTTCGGGTGAAGACGGCGGCTGCACTTCCGCGCCGTTGTCGCCCGCGCCTGTCGCGCCGCGGACGGGAGCGCCCGTCCCCGTCTGCTCGTGGTCGCCGAGGCTATCGGGTTGCTGACCCGTTTTGCCGAATCCCTGATTGCCGGGAACGGATGATTGTCCGGCGTCGGCGGGCTGCGTCGTGACGGACGATGTGCCGGTCGGGGCAACCGCTGCGGGCTGCTGTTGCTCGGTCGTCGCCGCCGGTGCTGCCGCCGCGCCTGCGCCCTCTTCCCCTTCGTCGTCTTTCGAGATGACCTGCTGGCCTTCGATGACGGCGTCGGCGATGCGCGAGGCGAAGAGACGGACGGCGCGCAGTGCGTCGTCGTTGCCGGGGATGATGTAGTCAATCCCGTCGGGCGAGCAGTTGGTGTCCACCACCGCGATGACGGGAATGCCGAGGCGGTTCGCTTCGGCGACGGCGATCTCCTCTTTGCGCACGTCTATGATGAAGAGCGCGTCGGGGAGGCGATTCATGTTCTTGATGCCCGAAAAGTTTTTCTCCAGAGTCTCGCGCTCGCGGTCGAGGTTGATGCGCTCCTTCTTCGTCAACTTTTCGGCGCGCCCGTCGGTCTGCATCGCTTCGAGGTCGCGCAGTCGTTTGATGGACTTCTGCACGGTCTGAAAGTTCGTCAGCAGTCCGCCGAGCCAGCGCTGGTTGATGAAGAACTGGCCCGCTCGCTCGCTCTCTTCGCGAATCGCGTCCTGCGCCTGTCGCTTCGTGCCGACGAAGAGAATCGTGCGCCCGCGGTCTTCGCCCGCCAGTGCGGTGACGAACGAGATGGCGTCGCGAAACATCTTCTGCGTCTTCTGAAGGTCAATGATGTTGATGCCGTTGCGCTCGCCGAAAATGTATTCCTTCATCTTCGGGTTCCAGCGCCTGACCTGATGGCCGAAATGCACGCCGGCCTCCAGTAATTCTTTCATCGTCACGGTTACTGCCAAAAGTAGCCTCCTCTGCTTGCGGATTGGTTTAGTGTACTCGCCGCGCCCCTGCTGTGGACTCAACACGAACGACCGTGAAGGCAACCAATCGGGGCGGGCAATGGAATGTGCGAAAGCAGCCACGCGTTGAAAGTGACGGGTGAAAGCGGTTGGCTCACCACTCGCCACTTTGAACGCGCGACCGTAGTTATTAACGTTTCGAGAACTGGAAGCGCTTACGTGCGCCCTTCTGACCGTACTTCTTACGTTCCTTGATACGCGGGTCGCGCGTCACCAGACCGGCTCCCTTGAGGGCGGGGCGGAGGTCTGTGTTGTACTCCATGAGAGCGCGCGTGATGCCGTGGCGCACTGCGCCAGCCTGTCCCGCAGGGCCGCCGCCCGCGACGTTGACGACGATGTCGAACTTCGCGCCCGTGTCCGTCAAATTCAGAGGCTGGCGGATAATCATCCGCAGAGCCTGATTGGGAAAATACTGCTCAAACGTTTTGCGGTTGATCTTGATCTCGCCGCTGCCGGGTCGCAAGTAGACGCGCGCCGTCGAGGTCTTGCGCCGTCCGGTTCCGTAATACTGAATGTCTGCCACGGTTGATTCCGTCCTTCAAGTCTGGTGAATTATTTGCGGGCCGTTGCGCGCGCGTCCAGCGTGAGCGGTTCGGGGCGCTGCGCCGTATGCGGGTGCGCCTCGGCGGCGTAAACCTTGAGCTTCTTGCCCATCGCCCGCCCGATCTTGTTTTTGGGGAGCATGCCGCGCACGGCCTGTTCAATAACGCGCTCAGGATGTTTGGCGAACTGATCCTTGACGGAAATTTCGCGCAGCCCGCCGGGATAGAGCGTGTGGTGGCGGTACATCTTCTGGTCAGGCTTCGAGCCTGTGAAGACGGCCTTGCGTGCGTTGATGACGATCACGTGATCGCCCACGTCCATAAAGGGCGTATAGCGCGGGTTGTTCTTGCCGCTCAGGACGCGCGCCACTTCGGTCGCCAGCCTGCCGACGGTTTGGCCCGCCGCGTCAACGACGTACCATTTGCGATTTTCTGCGAGGCCGACCCCGCTGGGAAAGTATGTTGACATAGATAACTCTCTCAATCTAAAGCGTCTAAAACGCGAACGGGTAGAATACCGAAAGGCCCGGAAAGTTGTCAAGCTATGGCGCATGAGGTCGGCGGGAAAGCTAGCCCCAGTGCGCCGTCGGGGGCCGACTTCACTCTTGTGTATGCGGCACAGACGACTGCCTGAAAATTGAAAGTTCAAAGATAAAGGCTCTCCGGTTATCTCGCCGGAGAGCCTTTATCTTTAAGAAGACTTGATTCCGTTACGGCTTGTCGGTCGCGGGCGGCGTCTGGTCGTCGGTGCGTCGTTTAAGTTTGGGCGGCCCGTTCTGCTCCGTCCCCTTCTGTTGGCCGTCGTCGGTGCTCGTCGAAGTATCGTCGGGCGCGGGCGTGCGGCGCTTGAGAGTTG
>JBAVPI010000374.1:0-1783 GCA_049692915.1 Pyrinomonadaceae bacterium | reverse complement strand
CCTTTCGGGCGTCGCGTTCGGCTCCGCCGTGACGACGACGCTGTAGCGTTCAAAGTCTGCCGGGCGCTCGTAGGCGAGACCGCCGTTGCCGCGCTCGTCGCGTCGCAACTCGCCGACGTTGACGATGCGCCCGCCGCTCGTCACCCACACGACGTAGGTGGTCGAACCGGGCGAGACCGTCTGCGGGTCGGGCAAGCTCAACACGGTCAGGCGACCGCGCCCTCCACCCTCGCTCGGCTCAATCGTCAGGCGGCCCGAAGCGTTCGGCGTGAACGAGCGCAGGCGTATGTCGAGCCGTTGATTCTGCGCGGAGGAAGCCGGTCGAATGGCCGACGCGCTCAGGGCGATGCGCGATTCGATGCACGCGAAGAGAAACACGGACGCCAACACCGACACACACGCCGACGCGCATAGACGTGCGGCCCGTCCGCCGACGAAGCGGCCATACCTGCTCTTAATCATAAGGGTTGGGAACCTGTCGCAGTCAGAGTTTTCAGTTCAGAACGCGTGCGAGATTATCACCGGCGAGGCGAAAAGCAAATATTTTCCCGCGAAGCGTTTAAGAATTCACCACAGAGACACGGAGGCACGGTTTCTTTGTCTTTAACCGTGCGCTCCGCCGCCTCTGTGTGAAACTTAAATTCGCGCTGCCTATTGCCCGAAGCGACCGCGATACTCGCCCGACGTGATGAACGCCTTGACCATCTCGGCGTTGACGAAGTTGCCGTTGAACTCGTTGAGTTTCCGAAGCCAGAAATCATAGCCGTCGAAGTTCAGCCCCTGCTCAGGAGCGTCGTTCGGGTTGCGCCGCATGTATCCGAAGTACTGCATGAGGACGAAGGCGCGGTTGAACTCGCGCGCCGAAAACGCCGGATTCTCCGAGACGTTGCGCACCACCTGAGCGCGCGTCAGCGTGCCAGCCGAGAGGCCCGCAACGAGCGCGTTGCGGTCAATCTCGCCCGGCTGAAGACCCGCGTTAGCGATGAGCGTGTCAACGAACACGGCGGGCGCGAGCGTCGCCGGATACTGCGCGACGAAGGCGGGGCGCTGCACCCAACCCTGAAAGAACGCCGTCTTGTTCGTCTCAAGCTGCGCCTCCCACGCGCCCGTGCCGACGATCACGTTGCGACTCACGCGCTGTGTGTCCGGCACGAGTCCCTGCACGGTGACGGGCACGGGCATGCCCGGCAAGTTGCCGAAGCTCGCCTTGTTCGCGCGATAGACGAGAAAGCCCGTCTGCTGAAATTCTATCGAGACATAGAACGCCGCCGAGACGTTGATGCGCCTGACTTCGCGGCAAGCCTGATCCGCGCCGCAGCTTTCGACCTGATTCGTCCAGAACGAAAGGCCGGCTGCGTCAGGCTCGCGGTTGAGAAAGTCGGCGTAGTGCTGCGCGACGAAGAAGGCCGTCGAGTCGGATGCGTGCGGGTTCGGGTTGGCCTGCGTGGGCACGATAAATGATGCCGTCTGATTCCAAGAAGGATTCGCGAAGCTGCGACTCGCGGGCGCGAACGTTAACCCTGAGCGCGAGGGCGTGACGGTGTGCGTGCCCGTGGTCGAGACGAAGCCGAACGAATATTTGCCGCTCGCGTCGGTGGTCGTCACGGCGTCCTGCGAGCCGTTGAGCGCGACGGACACGCCCGCGATGCCGACGCCCGCCGCGTCAACGACGCGCCCGCTGATCTGGACGGAGGTCGGCGGCTCGTCGTTGTTGAGCGTGTTGTTGCCGTCGAGGTCGAGCGCGCGGCGTCGGCCCGTGCCGGGCGGGACGCCTGTGAATGTC
>JBAVPI010000373.1:0-1866 GCA_049692915.1 Pyrinomonadaceae bacterium | reverse complement strand
CGTCTGGGCCGTTCCAACGACGCAGCAGAAGAGCACGATGACGCAGAGCATCAAGCAGCGCACCTGTGCCACTCGCGTTACATGGCGTGCGGGCGACTCGTTTTGACGTGTGGTTGAACTCATCATCTTCCTCCTACACGGGACATTACCGACTCTTAATCTCCGACGTAGAGCATGCCCTTCCGTCGCGCCTTCATCTCTTCTTTGCGCTGCCCTTCTTACTTCCCTTCTTAGTTGCCTTCTTACTACTCTTCTTACTTCCCTTCCGGGCGGCCTTCTGAGCGGCCTTTCGTGCGCCCACGGGCGATGCTGTTGATGACGGCGGGTTCGCTGCCCCGTTCCTCTTCTCTTCAAGCTTAGCGCCTATCGCCGCGAAGTATTCAGCCGCGTCCTGTTCTGTTCTGATGGCGCTGATGAGCGTGCCGGTCTGCTCGCCGTGCGGGAGTTGGCTCTCGAAGGTGAACGCATGATGAATGAGGGCCGCCTGTAGGTCGGTGATCTCACCCCCTGAAGCCCGCGGCGCGACCGCCAACTCGGAGGCCGGAGCATTCTTCTGAGCGACCTTTTTCGCCGCCGCTCCGCCCGCGGCCTTCGACCCCAAGCGCGCCATGCCTTTGACGGCACTGGCCGGAGCGATCTTGATTGACGGAGCGATCTTGGTTGATAAGGGTGCGGGCGTAGAGGTCGGCTGTGGAATATTCACCTTGCCCTGACGCGCCGCCGGGAGCGACAAACAATCATCGAAGGTGTTGGCCCTGCGGTCGCGCTCTGTCAGGAAGTACGGCGCGGATTTGATGAAGAGTTTACTGGCCGTCGCGATGATCGAAGTATGGTCAAAGACCTTATCGTGGATAATCTTGCCCTTCGGGATGAAGGGCGAAACGAGGACGGTGGGCACGCGAACGCCGAGGCGCTCGAAGTTGAAGAGCGTCGAGCCGGGGGGCTTATCGCCGGGATTGACGGTCGCGGGCGGGGGCACGTGATCGTAAAGTCCCCCGTGCTCGTCGTAGGTGATGACGAGCAGCGTGCTCTCCCACGTCTGCTTGTTGCTCGTGACGGCGTCGTAGACTGACTTGATCACCACCTCGCCCTGAAAGACGTGATGGTCGGGGTGCTGGTCGGCTGCCGGGAAGAACTGTCCCGGCGTGGAGAGGTCGTTGAACCTCGGCTCGATGAAGCTGAAGGCCGGGAGCCGGTTCTTCTTGCAGTCGTTCCTGAAGTCGTCGAAGAAGGCTAAGAACTTCTTTGCACGCTGGAGGATGAAGCCGATGGCGAGGCCGACGGTCATGTCCGTGTAGTAAATCTTCGACGAGACGCCGTGGCCGTCAAGCAGTTCAAAGATGGTCTTGAGCGTGAGATAGTTCGGGTTCATGTCCACGCGCCCCAGCGATGTTCCGGCCCACGCGAAGGCGCGATTGGGCAGCGTCGGCCCCGGCACGGATGCGAACCAGCGGTCGCAGACGGCGTACTCTTGCGCGAGCGTCGAAAGCGCGGGCAAGCGCCCCGGCCCGAAGCACTTCATGATGTTGTGCGACTTCGAGACGTTGCCGGCCTTTCCGTTATACGCCTTGACGAAGCCCTGCATGGTCGCTGCGCCTGTGCCCGTCGAGTTGCCGAAAATTTGCTCGTTGACGCTGATGAAGTCGTGGCCGGGGTCGGGGCTGAAGTCGCCCGAATAGCGCGCGTCGGGCGTGACGCGCACGGGCACGCCGTTGATGTCCGGGTTCGTCTCCATGCCGTCAAGCCCGTCAATGGGCCAAGCGGGACTCTTGAGAAACCCGAACATGTGATCGAACGAGCGGTTCTCCATCATCAGGACTACGAGGTGCTCGATTTTATTAGCCATCATTCGCTCCATTTCGCATG
>JBAVPI010000372.1:0-3040 GCA_049692915.1 Pyrinomonadaceae bacterium | reverse complement strand
GGCGTGGGCGGCGCGGTCGGGCATAAGAAGGGTGCGTTGATCGGCGCGGCTTCGGGCGCGGGCGGGAGTTATCTCTATCGTCGTTCGCAACGCCGCCGCCGTTTCTAATCTCAAATCACGCGCAGGGGAACGTCGGCACTGAAGTCAACTTCCCCTTGTCGTTCGTCAGTCCGGCGATGGGCAGTGAATAAATCGGACGTACCTCGCACTGCCGTCCTGAGTTCAACTTAATCTTAAGAGCGAGGAGCAAATTCATTTATGTCACAAGACGAAGAGCAGCGGCGGCACAGCCGCATAGAGGTCGAGACGCCGACGGGCAGGCGCGAAGTCGTGCAGTCGCAGGTGACGCGTTACCCGGCGGAACGCAAGGGCGTCTCGACCGGCATGGTCGCCGCCATCGCGCTCACGGCCATCGCGGCCACGGCCATCATTTTTCTCTTTCTGATGAACCGGAGCGACGATTCGGCGAACACGAACATCAACGTTCGCACCGCCGCCGGTACGCAGCCGACGCCGCTGACGCAGACGCCCGTCATCGTGCAACAGCAGCAACCGCTGACGCAGCCGACGCCGATTATCATCACACAACCGGCACCGGCGACCTCGTCCGCACCCGTCATCATTCAGCAGCCGGCTGCTCCGCCGGTCACGACGGCGGCCCCGCCCGCGTCTTCGAGCGCGGCGAATCAGAACGACGACCCGACGCTCCAACTGAAAATTGACAAGGCGTTTTCGGACGACACCGACATGGCGAACGCGAGCGTCAATGCGACCGTCGTGAACGGGAAGGTGATGCTGATGGGCACGGTCAAGACGGACGATCTGAAGCGACGTGCCGAGAAGTTGGCCTATCAGATCAAGGGCGTCCGTAGCGTGGATAACAAGATCACGGTGGACGAGAACGCGCCGTAAATACAAAGTCAGTTTCAACAGTAAAGACACAGGGGCACAGCTTTTCTCTTAACCGTGCCCCTGTGTCTTTACTGTTCAATGCTCTTTAGTTTTTAGGCTCTTTTTTTGAGACAGACCACCTAATAACCTTCGGTGTGCTCGCGCTGCCATTCAGCGGTCTCTTCGTCCGACGGCTCGTGCCCCAACTCATCGCGCAGGCGCTCGCGCACGTAATCCTGCTCGTCGCGCGCCACGTCTTCAAGCGTCTCGCCATCGCCGCCCTCCCGCGCAGGTGCTTCAGTTGAAGTTGCGCGCTCCGCGCTCGTCTTTCCTTTTTCATCTTCGCTCTGCATTTGATTCATCCTCACGTTTGGTTTTTCGTCCTTCGCTGCGCCGCCCGACTCACGCATGAATATCGGCGCGCTCGTTCAGTTTATAACTCAACAACTCCTTCGCCTTCATCGCGGCGAGCGCGACAGCGACGATGCAGCCCACGCCGCCCGCGATCACGGAGAGTTGCGCGCCGACAGCCGCGGCGAGCACCCCGGCCTCCAACTCGCCCAACTGCGGCCCGCCCATGAAGAAGATCATGTTCACCGAAGTCATGCGCCCGCGCAAACGGTCGGGCGTAATCAGTTGGCGGATGGTCTGCCGGATGACCGTGCTGACGGTATCCGCCGCGCCTGAAACGGCGAGCATGAGGAGCGATAACCAGAACGTGCGCGACAGCCCGAAGACGAATGTCGCCGCGCCATAGACGGCGACGGAGAGCAAGACCGTCAGCCCCGGCCTCTTCCATTCGGGCCTGCGCGCCAGCACAATGCCCGCCAGCACCGCTCCCACCGCCGGAGCCGACGCCAGCAAGCCGAAGCCCCGCGCGCCCACGCCCAGAATTTCTCTGGCGAAGATCGGCAACAACGCCGTCGCCGAAGCGAAGAACGTCGCCACGAAGTCGAGCGTCATCGTCTGCACCATGACGGGCGTGCGCCAGACAAATCGCAAGCCCTCCCTGAGCGCTTCGACGTTCACCTTGCCCGCCTCACCCTGCGCCGTCTTTCCGCTCGCGCGGATTAAGAGCACGCCCACCATGACGGCCAGAAACGACGCGGCGTTGACCGCGTAAACCGTCGCCGGGCCGAACCGCGAAAGCACTTCCCCGCCGAGCGCCGGCCCCGCCACCATCGCCACTTGAAAGGAGATGAAGGACATGCTCACCGCGTTCGGAAAGATTTCCGCAGGGACGAGCGAGGGCAAGAGCGCCTGCCGCGCAGGGTTGTCGAACGCGACCGCCGCCGAAGCGATGGCCGTCAACAAATAGATCGGCCAGACGCGATTCAATCCCCCCTTCGTGACCGCCGCCAGAATACCGGCACAGACGAGCATCACCGTCTGAGCCGCAAATATCAGGCGCTTCCTGTCCGCCGCGTCTGCCACCACCCCTCCGACCAGAGAGCACAAGATAATCGGCACGACGCGCACCAGCCCTACCATTCCCAGAGCGAACGCCGCGGCCTTTGCGCCGTAAGGCTTCATCAGCAGATAGACGTGCCAGTTAATCGTCACGAGTTGCATCTGCGAACCCGTCAACGACACGAACTGCCCGACCCACATCAGGCGAAAGTCTCGATACTTAAGCGCCGCGAACGAAGAATGGCCTGTCTTCATTAAACCTAAACCAAAATTATTACCCTTAATCATCTACACAGTGGCATTAACAAAATTGAGTCTGAACAGCAAGAAGCCAGTGTGAGCATAATGCAACACACCGGCTTCTCCTCAAAAAAAGGAAGTTTTAGGCTTTCCTTTTTATTACCTCTATCACAGTTATGCGCGGGTTAGCCTTGGCGTAAGACTTCTTTACGAATTTACCACTGATGGCACTTCGCGCTGCTTTCACACGAATCATTTTTTTTGCCATTGCCCCTACTCCTTGAAATGGCGAGCACACATCTTACATTTACTGGAAGCATGTTTTGGCGCTCGCTATAAAACTGTGCTTCCACTCCTAAAGTTTTTGCCGGTTACTTGCACTTCGAGTAGCCGCAGTCGCGACAGAAGTCGCAGCCGGAGGCGTGTTCGAGTTGGCCCTTGCATTCGGGGCACTCGCTGATGAGCGAGTAGTTGCGGTTCGTGTTCGTCTCGTTGACGG
>JBAVPI010000371.1:0-3265 GCA_049692915.1 Pyrinomonadaceae bacterium | reverse complement strand
GTCAGCGAACAGAATCTGCTCGCGCGGACGACCGTTCGCCTGAAGGTCGAGGACGCGCTCTATTCGCAGCCCGCGTCCAACCTCTCTTCGCTGCCGCCGCTCGCGCGGATGGCCCGCGACCTGACGGCGCTCGTCAAGATCAGCACGGCGATCAACGCCGTCCGCGAGCCGGAGGAATTGCAGCGTCAACTTTTGCAACACATCTTTGAAGTTATACCGGCGGAGCGCGGCGCTATCCTGTTGATTGACGAGAGCCGCGAGGTCAGCGCCGTCTTCGGGTGGGAGCGTCGCGCGGGCACGGGGCCGCAGAAGCCTCCCGTATCGGTAAGCCGCACCGTCGCGCGACAGGTGATGGACGAGCGCGTGGCGATTCTCAGCAACGACATTCTGGCGAGCGAGGATTTCGCCGTCTCGGAGAGTCTGGAAGCATCGCACATCAGTTCTCTGCTCTGCGTGCCGATGCTCCTGTTCGGGCGGGCGCTCGGCTGCATCTACCTCAGCACGACCGACCCTGAGACGAGTTTCAAGGAAGAACATTTGCACCTGCTGACCATCGTTTCGGGCGTCGCGGCGGTCGCGCTTCACAACGCGCGGCACGTCGAGCGACTCGAAATCCAGAACGAGTTGTTGCGCGCCAGCAGCGGACTCGAACACAGCATGCTGGGCGACGGAGCGCGCATGCGTCAGGTTTACAACTTCATCTCGCGCGTCGCGCCGACGGACTCGACCGTGCTCGTGCGCGGCGAATCGGGGACGGGCAAGGAACTCGCCGCGCGCGCCATCCACCGCAACAGCCCGCGCGCGGCAGGGCCTTTCATCGCCATCAACTGCGCCGCTTTAACCGAAACTTTGCTTGAGTCGGAACTGTTCGGCCACGAGCGCGGCGCGTTCACCGGCGCGCTTGCGCAGAAGAAGGGAAGGCTCGAAGTGGCGGACGGCGGCACGCTCTTTCTCGACGAGGTGGGCGAGATGGCTCCGGTCTTACAGGCGAAACTGCTGCGCGTGTTACAGGAGCGCGAGTTCGAGCGCGTCGGCGGCACGCGCTCGATTCGCGTGGACGTGCGCGTCATCGCGGCGACCAACAGGGACTTGGAAGAGGCCGTGCGCGACGGAGGGTTTCGTCAGGACTTGTACTATCGTCTCAACGTCGTCTCATTCGAGATGCCGCCTCTGCGTGAGAGAAGGGAAGACATCGCGGCGCTCTCGAATTTTTTCGCGGCGAAGTACGGCGCGAAGTTCAAGCGCGGGGTCGAGGGCGTGTCGGAAGCGGCGCGCGCCTGTCTGATGAGTTACGACTGGCCGGGTAACGTGCGCGAACTGGAGAACGCGATTGAGCGCGCCGTCGTGCTCGGTTCGAGCGAGACGATCCTGCCGGAAGATTTGCCCGAAACGATTCTCGAAGCGGAGCCGTCGGGAGGGGGCGGGGCCGCGACCATCACGAAATACCACGAGGCCATCAAGGAAGCGAAAAAGCAGCTTATCTTGAAGGCCGTCGAGACGGCGAACGGCAGCTTCACGGAAGCCGCCAAACTGCTCGGCGTCCACCCGAACTATCTGCATCGTCTCGTCCGCAATCTGAATTTGAAAACGTCTCTGAAGAAGTAACGTGCGTGGAGCGGAAGCGCCGCCGAGCGTCTTCCACCGCGCGTCCTGAGCCGTCAACTTTTACCTCTACTAATTCCGCGCCCGCTCTGCTAGTATGCGTCTTGCCTTTCCATTCGCGTTCATTTCTCGACGAACTTCAAGCGGTCAAAATTCTATTTCCGGGGGCCTAACAGATGGCGCAAGAGTTGAATAGCGTGAACCTCTCGCTGGATTTTCTGAGCGTGTGCGAGGCGGCGGCCATCGCCGCGGCGCGCACGATGGGACAGGGCGACAGGAAGTACTCGGATCACGTCGCCGTCGAGGCGATGCGCGTGCAGATGGACGCCGTCCCGATGAAGGGCCGCATCGTCATCGGCGAGGGCGAACGCGACGAAGCCCCGATGCTCTACATCGGCGAAGAGGTGGGCGCGGGCGCGCGCGGCAGGGGTGAAGGTGAATACCCGGAAGTTGACATCGCCGTTGACCCGCTCGAAGGCACGAACCTGTGTGCGCTCGGCGCGAACAACGCCATCGCCGTGCTCGCCGCCTCGGAGCGCGGCGGACTCCTGAACGCGCCCGACCTGTACATGGATAAGATCGTCGTCGGCCCTTCTTCGCGCGGCGCGATAGACATTGACGCGCCCGTCAAAGACAACCTCAAGGCGATTGCGCGCCGTCTGGGCCGCGACGTTGAAGACCTGACCGTCATCGTGCTCGACCGCACGCGCCATAAAAAACTCATACAGGATGTGCGAGATTCGGGCGCGCGCATTCGCTTAATCGGCGACGGAGACCTCTCGGCGGGCATCTCGGCGGCGGTCGCAGGCACGAACATTCACGCGCTCATCGGCATCGGCGGCGCGCCCGAAGGCGTCTTGAAGGCGGCGGCGCTGAAATGTCTTAACGGAGAGATACAGGCACGCCTCGTCTTCGACCCGGAACGCCTCGGCGTTGACGGCGACAAAGTTCCGCCGCGCTCGGAAGTGCTCGCGCGCCTGAGCGAGATGGGCATCAGCGACCCTGATAAAATCTACGACACGAACGACCTCGCGCCCGGCAAAAAAGTCATCTTCGCCGCGACCGGCGTCACCGACGGCTCGCTTTTGCGCGGCGTTCGCTTCTTCGGCGCGGGCAAACGCACGCACTCGCTTATCATGACGACCGAGTCGCGCCACATCCGCTTCATTGATACCGTCCACGTCGAGGGCGGCCCCGACACTGTCATCAGATTTTAGGGATGAATGATGAGCGATGAAGGATGAATTGAGAACAACGATTCATCTTTATTCATCGCTCATCCTTTCGCCATCGTCTATTCGGAGTTATGCCCCAGTCCATCTCCAGCTACATCCCGCAGTTCATCTCTGAGGAAGAGGCGACCCGTCTCAGGGGCGGGGCGCTCGTGGCGTGGAGTGCGGCGACAGGCGTGGCGCTGCTCTTCATCGGGGCAATTGTGCTTGCTCCTTGGGCGCGTGCGCACGGTCACGTCTTGCTGGCGGAAGTTATTTACAGTGGCTTCAGCGCGGCGTGTCACCAGATGCCGGAGCGTTCTTTTCATGCCGCGGGGTTTCCGCTCGCGGTGTGCGCGCGTTGCACCGGACTGTACGTCGGGGTGGCGGCGTGCGTGCTTCTGTACCCGCTCGCGCGTGAATTGACGCGGCGCGACGCTCCCGCGCGAATC
>JBAVPI010000370.1:0-11401 GCA_049692915.1 Pyrinomonadaceae bacterium | reverse complement strand
CCGCGCCCGTCCGCCGAGCCGAGCAAATCTTCGCAGGCGCGCTCAGGATGCGGCATCAGTCCGAGCACGTTGCGCTCGCGCGAGCAGATGCCGGCGATGGCCGCGCGCGAACCGTTGAGGTTGGCCTCGTCCGTCAACTCGCCCGCAGGGTCGCAGTAGCGAAAGATGATACGGTCTTCGCTTTGGAGTTCTTCGAGCGTCCGGTCGTCGCAGAAGTAATTGCCCTCGGCGTGCGCGACGGGCAGTTGCAAGACAGCGCCCGCCGAGAGTGCGCTCGTGTAGGGCGTGTTCGTCGTCTCGACGCGGACGTGGACGTGGCGGCAGATGAAGTGCAACTCGCGGTTGCGCAAGAGCGCGCCGGGGAGCATCCCCGTCTCGCACAGGATTTGAAAGCCGTTGCAGATGCCGAGAACGAAGCCGCCGCGCGCGGCGAATTCTTTGACCGAGTTCATGACGGGCGAGAAACCGGCGAGCGCCCCGGCGCGCAAATAGTCGCCGTAGGAAAAGCCGCCGGGGATGATGAGCGCGTCGTAGCCGCTCAAGTCCGTGTCGCGATGCCAGATGAAGTCAACGGGCTGGCCGACGTGCTTCGAGATGACGTGGTAAGCGTCGTGATCGCAGTTCGAGCCGGGAAAGATGATGACGCCGAATTTCACTTATTCGATCTCCACGCGATAGTCTTCGATGACCGGGTTCGAGAGCACGTCTTTCGCCAGCCGCTCGACCGCTTCGCGTGCTGCGTGGGCGTCGAGCATGTCGTCGAGCGCGATCTCGAAATACTTTCCCTGCCGCACGTCGCCGACGCCGTTGAAGCCGAGCAGTTCGACGGAGTGATGAATGGCTTTGCCCTGCGGGTCAAGCACACCCTGCTTGAGTGTCACGTAAACTTTGGCCTTCACGAAATAAAGACTCCCAATCTAACGAGTGGATATTGCCTTGTGCGTGAGCAATAACATAAGATGCGCGCGAAAGCTATTGCACGGGCACGGCGGGCCACGAAAGTTCCCGCCCCCTCGCTCGACATCGTTCGCGTACTAATGACATTCCGAGAGTCGCATCTCAAATTTTCCGTGCCCGGCGGCGAACCGTCAAACGCCACGCGGCACCCTTCCCTCTTAACGTTTAAGGAGAAACTAAACTTATGCAAAATCCTCCCCCCTACGGAGCGCCTGTCGCCGCGGGCGGCAAGTCGAGCACAGGACTCGACGCCAACCTCGCCGCGTTGCTCGCTTACCTGTTCGGTTGGGTCGGCGGGCTGGTCTTTTATCTCATCGAGAAAGAGAGCCGCTTCGTCCGCTTTCACGCGATGCAGTCAATACTGCTGAACGTGGCCGTCATCGCCGTGGTGATCGCCTTCATGTGTGTGAACACGGTGCTCGCCTTCATCTCCGGCACGCTGGCGGTTCTCTTCGGGCTGCTCTGGTTCGTGATTCTCATCGCCATCGTCGGCATCGCGGTTCTCTGCATGGTCAAGGCTTTTCAGGGTCAGGAATTCAAACTGCCGGTCATCGGCGACATGGCCGCGAACATCGTCAATAAGTAGAAGCCGTGAATAGTAAATCGTGAACGGTAAATCGTGAATAGATAAAGAGGCATGTGCCGTTCACGATTTACCGTTCGCCGTTAACGCTAATTACCGTTCACCATTAGCGCTAATTACCGTTCACCGTTAAAGCTAGACTTTTTTGTCCGGCTGAATCTTTCACTCCCTATCTTTCACTCTCTATCTTTCAGTCCCTCTAACTTTGAATCTGCGGCTCCGGCTTTTCGGTGTCGTTGAAGACCCTCTCGAAAATTGTGTCCACGTTGCGCAGATAGTGTGCGAGCGCGAAGGTCGCTTCGATCTCTTCGCGTGGAAGCAGGGCGCTGATGTCAGGGTCGGCGACGACGCGCTCGCGAAAATCCCCGCCCTCCGTCCACGTCTTCATCGCGTTACGCTGCACCCACTCGTAAGCGGTCTCGCGCGAGACTCCGGCCTGCGTCAGGGCGAGCAGCAGTTGGCCGCTGAAGACGAGGCCGCGCGTCAACTCTAAATTCTCAAGCATCCTTTCGGGGTAAACCATCAGCCCTTCAAAGAGCGACGCTGCCTTTGCCAGCATGTAGTCGAGCGCGATGGACGAGTCGGGCAGGACGACGCGCTCGGCTGACGAGTGCGAGATGTCGCGCTCGTGCCAGAGGGCGACCGATTCAAGCCCCGCGACGGCGTTGCCGCGAACGACGCGCGCCATGCCGCAGATGCGTTCCGACAAAATCGGGTTGCGCTTGTGCGGCATCGCCGAAGAACCCTTCTGGCCGCGCTTGAAACGCTCTTCCGCCTCGCGCACTTCCGTGCGCTGCCAGTGGCGCACCTGCAATGCAAACTTGTCGAGCGAGGAAGCGACAATCGCGAGCGTCGTCAAATACTCGGCGTGCGCGTCGCGCTGCACGACCTGCGTCGAGATGGGCGCGGGACGCAGATTGAGACGCGCGCAAACTCGCTCTTCAACCACGGGGTCGAGGTGCGCGAACGCGCCGACCGCGCCGCTGATTTTGCCGACGGCCACGGCCTCGCGCGCACGCTCGATGCGCACGCGGTTGCGACGCATCTCGTCGTACCAGAGCGCGAACGTGAGGCCGAAGGATGTCGGCTCGGCGTGGACGCCGTGCGTGCGCCCGATCTGCGGCGTGTGGCGAAACTCGTAGGCACGGCGCTTGAGGACTTCCAACAGCGCGTCAACTTTTTGCAGCAACAGCGCGCACGCGTCGCGCAGGAGCAGGGCGAGCGCCGTGTCCACCACGTCCGAAGAGGTCAGCCCGTAGTGGACGAAGCGCGACGCGTCGCCGATTGATTCGGCGAGCGCGGTCGTGAACGCGATCACGTCGTGGTCGGTCGTCCGCTCAATCTCGTTGATGCGCTCGACGGTGAACGCCGCGCGCGACTTGATCTCCGCGAGCGCCTCGCGCGGGATCGTTCCCATCCCGGCGTGGACTTCGCAGACGGCGATCTCCACGTCCAGCCACTTCTGGAACTTGTTCTGCTCCGACCAGAGCGCGCCCATTTCCGGCAATGTGTAGCGTGAAATCATAAAAGCAGTGATGAGTGACGGGTGACGCGCTAAGAAGAAGTTTAAGAAGCGACGCCTGAACGAGCAAGGGGAAATTTTTAACTCGTCGCTCGTCGCTCGTCGCCCGTCACTGTTTCAGTAAGTCGGAATTGACCGCATAGCCTGCGAGCCGCCAGCGCCCGTCGCGTTCCAGCAGTGTGAACTGTTCCATCGCCGTGCCGCGCTCGAAAGTCGTCTGGTAAGCGACGCGCAACGTGTGGCCGCCGTTGATTCCTCCTTCCTTCGACCCCTGCTCCGTGCCGGAGTGTAAGGCGCGACTGAGGACGCGGCCCAGACGCTCGCGGAGGCGCTCGATCATCTTTTGATTCTCCTCCGCGCTCGTTCGCGCGCGCCATTCGTCCGCCGCCTCCGCGTAGATTTTTTCGCCACGGCCCGCCGCGATATCTTCCGTCACCGCATCAATCGTCGCCTGCGCTTCGGGCGCAATCGAGCGACGCTCGTCAACGGTGCAGCCTGCGAGAAGGAGAGCGAAGAGGCACAGCGAAAGAAAGAGGCCGGAGGCTGGAAGTCGAAGACCGTCGCAAAGGGTTTGACCACTCTCCGACCGCCCGCCGCCGTCCGCTGCTTTCATCTTCATAGCTCGATCCACGCGGTCGGCTCTCTGGGATGGGAGAGCGTGATTTTGGTCGTCGTCTGAAAGAGTCCTCCGCGCTCGCGCAAGGCCGACTCAGCCGTCAGTTGGGCGACGTGCGGATTGTTGGCGCGTTGCGAGAGGTGCGCGAGGACGATGTGATCGGCGCAGCCGTCGAAGTCGTCGCGCAGCCACACGGCGATGTCCTCGTTCGAGAGATGGCCGGTGCGCGAAAGTATGCGCTGCTTCAACTCCCAAGGGTACACGTCGCACGCCTTGAGCATGTCGCGGCAGTGGTTCGACTCGATGACGATGGCGGCGCACCCGCGCAGACGTTCGGAGACGAGCGTTGTGACGTGGCCGAAGTCCATCAGCGTTGCGACTCGCACGCCGTCGTGCGTGGCGGTGAAACCGAAATTGTCGGCGGCGTCGTGCGGGATGGTGAAGGGGTGAAAGTCTATCTCGCCGATGCGAAAATCCCTGCTCGAAGAAATCTCCTGCGTGCGGTCGCGCAAAGCGTCGGCGCGCTTGCGCGGCTCGTCGGAAGACGAATGCCCCGCTCGCTCGCGGATGTATGCGTCGCGCGTCTCGCCGGAGATATAGACGGGACACCGCAGGCTCTTCAAGAAGACGCGGAGTCCGCCCGCGTGGTCGCCGTGCTCGTGCGTCACGATAACGCCGTCGAGGCGCGTAACGTCCTCACCGACGAGCGCAAGACGGCGTGCGAGTTCTTTGGCGCTCATCCCCGCATCCACGAGGACGCGCGTTCCCCCCGCGCAAATCAGCACGGCGTTGCCGGTCGAACCGCTGCCTAAGACGGTGATTCTCATGCTCGTTTAAGTCCGCTTCACAATATGCCTAGCTTCATTTCGTAATGCAATCGAAGCGGCGAAATTCAATGCGGCCCACCCGTGTTTGATGCGCCGCGCCGCTCTCTTCACTGCTCGACATTACTTCCGCGCGGCGAGCTTGGCGACTTTGTTCGAGCCGACGACGTACATATTGTTTTCATGGTCGAGTGCCAAACCATTAACCCAGAAAGGCGTCTTGATGTTTTCGAGGTATCGCCCGTCGGGCGCGAAGAGATGGATGCCGTTGTGCGAGTCGCAGATATAGACGCGGCTCTGATTGTCCGTGGCGATGCAGTTGGGCGTCTCGTACTGCCCGGCGTCGTGGCCGGAACTGCCGAAGCGGTTGACGTACTTCCCTTCGGGCGTGAGACGCAGCACGGCGAGGTCTTCGGCGTCGTACCAAAACTCGCCGCTCGCGTCGCCGAGCGCATAGACGGCGAAGATGTTGCCTACGCCGTCCGACGCGACGCGCACGACGCGCACCTGAAGCGACTTCTCCAGAATCGAACTCATGAAACGATGCACGCGACGGACGGGCATCCCGCGCGCGTCGAGCCTCACGAGTTCATCGTCGCCCTCGCCCTTTTCCGAGACGAGCAGGAGTCCGCCGTCCGCCGCGAGCGCCGCGTCGTGGATGTAGTCCGTGCCGTGCGCCGCGCCGAGCACTTCGCCCGTCTCGCCGTCGAGTTTTAAGACGACGCCGCTCGCGAGCACGAGCAAGTGACCGGCGCGGTCAGACAGAATCTTGTCAGGCCCGCCGCGAAACTTCGTGTACCACTTCGACTCCGACGGCAGCATCCAGACGCTTAAAAACTTGCCCTCGCGGTCGAACTTCTGGATGCGCAGCGTATCGTCCGTGACGTAGATATTCCCGCGGTCGTCAACCGCGACCTCCGCCGCGTCCTTGAACAGCCCGTTGCCCGTACCCTCTCCGCCGAAGGTCAGCAGCACGTCGGACGCGGGCGTCGCAGTCGCGCGCGGCGAGGGCGTCATTGCGAATCGCGGCGTTTGATAGGGAGGAACTTCGACGCGACGCTGCTTGTCGCGCGTGAGGATCAAGACGATGAGCGGGAGCAGCACCACACCGCACACGACGGCGACGATGTAGAGCTTTGCTTTCGAGTTATCGGCGACGGGCGGAACGAACGAAGAGACGGGCGGGCGGAGTTCCGCGGGGACAATGACGGTCGAATGACAGTAGGGACACTCGACCGTCGGGCCGATGATTGGCCCCGCCTGTAGAGACGCGCCGCACTGTGGGCAGGATAGTGTTTTCACGGCAGTCGAATGAATGGAAAACGGTGAATAGTAAGAATGGTGAATCGTAAATCGTAAATAGAAAATCCCATCTTCTCCATTCACGATTCACTATTTACGATTCACTGTTTTCCATTTTCAAACTTCCAGACGCGCGCGATCCACCTTGAAGCCGTTGAGATTGCCGAGCGCGCCGAGGGCGAGCGCCTCCTGTTTGAAATATTGTTGCGCGACGCGGAGCATGTCGTCGGGCGTGACGGCCTCGACGCGGCGAATAATCTCGTCGGGCGCGACGCGCCGACCGTGCACTATCTCCTGACGCGCGAGCGTACCGGCGCGTGCGCTCGTGGATTCGAGTCCGAGCAGGATGGACGCGACCGTCTGATCCTTGGCGAGTTGGAGTTCGTCTTCACCGACGGGTTCGCGCAGTGTGCGGCGCAGTTCGGCGAGCGAGAGTTCGAGCACTTCGTCGAGTTGTTCGGGCGACGTGCCTGCGTAAATCTGGAAGATGCCGGCGTCCGTGAAATGGCTCGCCGCCGCGCCGACCGAATAGGCGAGTCCGCGCTCTTCTCTGACTGACTGCCAGAGACGGCTCGACGTGCCGCCGCCGATGACGGAACTCAGCAGGCTCGCCGCGTAGCGGTCTTCGTCGCGCGCCGTCGGCCACGGCGAGGCGAGAATCAGATGCGCCTGTTCGAGTTCCTTCTTACGCTGAATGAGAATCGGCGCGGAAGGCGTCGGCACTCCGTCGCCCTCATCGCTCGACTGGCCCGCCTCTCCCGCGTCGCGCCCGGCAAAGGCGCGCTCGGCGAGTTCGCAAAGCTGTTCGTGCTCGACGTTGCCCGCGGCGGCGATAACGAGGTTGCGCGGCGCATAGGCATCGGCGTGATAATTTTTCGTCCGCGTGCGGTCGAAGGAAGAGACCGTCTCCGCCGTGCCCTCGATGGGGCGGCCCAGAGAGTGGCCGGGAAAGTAGGCAGCGGTGAAGAGTTCGGACAGAAACTCGTCCGGCGTGTCCTCGACCATCTTCATCTCTTCGATGATGACGCGGCCCTCGCGCTCCAAATCCTCTTCGTCGAAACGCGGGCGGGCGAGCATGTCGGCCAGCAGATCGAAGGCTAGAGGGAGCGCCGTGTCCACGACTTTGAGCGAAAAGCCGGTCGTTTCGTGCGTCGTGTAGGCGTCGAAATGTCCGCCGAGGCGGTCTGATTCGACGGC
Source organism: Pyrinomonadaceae bacterium (assembly GCA_049692915.1). Taxonomy (GTDB): domain Bacteria; phylum Acidobacteriota; class Blastocatellia; order Pyrinomonadales; family Pyrinomonadaceae; genus JAIVJG01. The sequence continues at coordinate 4,400 of JBAVPI010000370.1, read as the reverse complement.
GATGTCGAGCGCCGTGCGCCGCTCCGTGCCCTTAAAAACGGCGTGCTCGATGAAGTGGCACATGCCGTTCAGGGCAGGCGCTTCGTGGCGCGAGCCGCGTTTCACCCAGATGCCGACGGTGGCCGAACGCAGGGCGGGCATGTGTTCCGTCAAAACAACCAACCCGCTGGGAAATCTCGTGACGCGAACCTGTTCAGTCATTTTTGGAAATTCTTGCTTGAATCGGAAAGCCTTGATCGGATTGATTAAGTAAATGTAAGCGATTTTGCGGCAAGCGATATCGTAACACGCGGCGCGAGAGGCGGGCAAACCAAAGACCTCGCGGGACGCATCATAGGCGCACGAAGGCCGCGCATCCTGCTTGACACTTTTTACATAGTTGGCGGAAAATGCCATCTCCGCTCAAGCGGTTTGGACATTCCGGGCGTTTTCGAGCGTTTCAGCGCGCGGCGTCAATTCGTAACCTGAGAATTTCGTCCCTCGCCCGGACGCCTCGATCCGCGGCAACAGTAGGCAAAGATGGGTTCGCCGGCATTCGACGGAAACGGGCGCGTCAACAAACGCGTCCCGGCGCGGCCCGGAGGTTTTGCTGCAATGAGAAAAGTTTACTGGCGCATGGGCCTTGTCGCGCTCGTCGCGTTCACGCTCTGCGAGGTGGGCGCACCGCAAGCCTTCGCGACGGGCGGCGTCCGGCACAGCAGTCTCGGCACCATCAGCGGCACAGTCCTCGACAGCCGCGGCAACCCGCTCGGCGGGGCGCTCGTGGCCGTCCTCAAGGACGGTCTCAACGAAGTGGTGAGGGAGACGCGGAGCGCGGCGGACGGAACTTTCTCGACACGCGTCACGCCCGGTCGCTATCTCATACGTGCGCTGGCCGAGGGCTTCAGCCCCGCAACCTACACCGCCGTCGCCGTCGGCCCTTCCTCCGAACTCATCTACCGCTTCAACCTCCAGCCGTCCGGCGAGGGACGCACCACGCCCGAACGTCGTGCCGACCGCAACGATCCCAAGTTTAAAATTCGCGCTGCGCAGAGTCGGCGTTCAATCTTTCAGGCAGGCGAGGGCGAGGATAAGAACCTCGACGCGGCGTCGGAGGCAATCGCCGGAGCAGAAACCGAAGACCCGCTCGGCGGCGACGACGCGGCGGCGCAGGACGTGGAACGCAGAGCGGGGAGAGGCCGCACGCAGGGCTTCGTCGAGACTTTCTACGCGTCTTCCACCAATCCGCGCCTCGGCAACTACGCGGGGACGAACTTCGCCGTGGCGACGCCCGTCAACCGTCAATTGGAGTTGATCTTCGCGGGTCAACTCGGCGAGTTCGAGCGACTCGAAACGACGGCCCGCGTCCGCGCAGGCGCGCGTCACCGCCTGAGCGCCACGCTTGGCAGCGCGCGGATGCCTGTCAGTCAGAACGTCGCAAAGTTCTCCGGGTTCTCCGGGCATGACGGGTTCTCCGGGCATGACGGCAAACTCGGCCAGATGTCCGTGCGTGCGATTGACGAGTGGATCGTGCGCGACGGCATCGTAGTGGTGCTCGGCCTCGATTACTCGCGCTTCGTCGGAGCCGGAAACGCACATTCGTTGACGCCACGCATCGGCGTCCAGTTCGACGCCGATGCGCGCACGCGCGTTCATGCTTCGTATGCGCCGGGCGGGGAAGCGACCTCGCGCGTGCAGAATGTCGAGACGTTCGAGGACGCATCCGTCGTCTTCCGAGAGCCGACGGGTCAGGCCGTGGCGTTCGTGGACGGCAAGGCCGTGTTGGAGCGCAGCCACCGCCTTGAGTTCGGCGTCGAGCGCGTGATTGACGACAATTCAAGCATTGAGGCGTCGGCCTTCTTCGACACGACGGACGGGCGCGGCGTCGGCCTTCTGAGCGTGCCGCTCTCGGCGTTTTCTTCGCCAGCCAATGGCGAGACGTTGATGAGCATCGCCAACCAGCAGGGCGGGGCGCGCGGCCTGCGCGTCGTCTATACGCGTCGTGTCGGCCAGCATCTCAAGGCCTCCGCCGGTTACGCTTTCGGTCGCGGGCAAGAGCTTTCGCCCGAAGGCATCACCAACCCCGAACAGCTTTTCCAGACCGCCTACTTCCAGACCGCCGCCGCGCAGTTGGACGCCAACGTGCTCGACGGGACGACCGTGCGCACAGTGCTGCGCTTCTCGCCGAGCGCCGCGATCTTCGCCATAGACCCCTTCGCCGGTCGCGTCGCCGTCTATGACCCGTCCCTGAGCATTCTCGTGACGCAGGAACTGCCGAACTTCGGCCTGCCCGTGCGCGCACAGGCGACGCTCGACGCGCGTAACATCCTCGATGCCGTGACGTGCACGGACGACGGCGAGAATCAACTCTCAATCGGAGCCTCGCGCCGGACGGTGCGCGGCGGTATCTCGGTCAGGTTTTAAAGGCCCGGTACGGCGGGCGACCCCCTCGTCCTTGCCGTGCGAGGGGCGAGAGTCTTGAATTTCCGAGTCCCGCGCTACAGTTTCTCTTAAGTTAAGAGACGAAAGCGCGGGGCTTTTGCATATTAAGCGTTCGTCCGAAAATTCGTAGAATATACAAAAAATCGGATACTCTTTTGCTTCTACGACGCTTGCGTGAAGCTGCGAGAGGAGCGCGAAACAGGCGTGAATCTCGCGTAAATCAAGTGATGTTCGCACGCGCCGCGACGGTCTGCGAGGCCCGGCCACGAATACTTCCGGGAAGGCGGGCTTGGAATACAGGTTGCTTCGGAACTTTACTTTTATCTAAGATTCATGGATACGTCTGCCAAGACGTAAGACTTGCCGGAGAGACTTTCAGCGAGAGAACGGAAAACGGAAAGCGAAGATGAAAAATTCCGTGCTGACGACGAGGGCGTGGGTGCTGCTATTCGTAGCGGCGCTGCTCGTCGCCGCGGGCACGCTCAACTTCGCGCAGCGACTCACGCACACCGCTCCGCCGACCGACGGCATTGACTGGGAGGCGACGGAGCAGGGCATCGTCGCGCGCTCGATTGACCCGAACTCGGCGGCGGGGCGCAAGGGGGTCTTCGGCGTCCTGCCGGGCGACCGCCTCATCGCCATTAGCCTCGACGAGAAGACGGACGAGCAGGTCGTCTCGGTCTCCGACATTCAGGTGTGGCTCGAAGAGGCGAAGGTCGGCGGGCGCGTCCGCTACCTCATCGAACGCCCGTCGAACCCGCAAGAGACGCGTTTTTATCACGTCAACCTCGAAAACCTGACCCCGATTCAAGGCGTCACGACGCGCGACCTGTACATCAACCTGATCGGCGTCGTCTATCTGCTCGTCGGCCTCTTCGTGCTCTTCAAGCAGGGCGAGCGAGCGCCCTTCGTGCTCCACTTCACGGCGCTGTGTCTGGCGGCGTTCGTCTTTCACTTCTACAAGCCCTACGGCGCTTACGAAGATTTAGACCTCGCCGTCGCGTTTCTCGACGACTCGTCGCTCGCGCTCTTCGCGCCGCTCTTTCTGCACTTCTGCGCGATCTACCCCGTGCGCTACCGGCTCTCGGAGCGTCGCCCGTGGCTCGCCTACGCGCTCTACGTGCCCGCGACGCTGCTCGTCGCTTTGACGGCGCTCTTCTATCTGCCCGCGGCATTCCCGAAACTCGGCTTTCTTGCAACAGCGTGGCCCGACCACTTCAGCGCTTATCTCTGGCTCGCCGAAGTCGCCTCGCTGACGCTCTCGCTCGTCGTCGGCGCGCTCATACTGGTGCGGCGGTTCGCCAAGAGTGAGTCGGCGATTGTGCGTCAGCAGTTGAAGTGGGTGGTGTGGGGTTCGGCGCTCGCCATCATGCCGTTCACGCTCTTCTACGCGGTCGGCTATCTGTTCGGCGGCGGCGCGCTGCCCTTCCTCGTAACCGAGTCGGTGCAGCGTTGGCTGACGAACGCGGCGGTGTTGCCGCTCGTTCTGATTCCGCTGACATTCGGCAACTCCGTCGTGCGCTATCGCCTGATGGACGTTGACATGGTCGTGCGCCGCACCGCCGTCTATGTCCTGACGACGCTCGCCATCGCGCTGATGATCGGCTCGGTCGTTTACGTCGCGGGCCTCTACGCCTTCGGCGCTGATGTGATTACGCCCGGCGTGATGTCTCTGCGCGTGATCGTCTCGGTGGCGGCGATGGCGATTATCGTCATGACCGCCGCGCCGCTCAAAAATTTCCTACAGGAAAAGACCGACCGCTTCTTCTACGGCGAGCGCTACGACCTGCGACGCGGCCTGCTCGATTTCGGTCGCACCATCTCGGCCACCACTTCGCTCGACCCGCTTCTGGACGCGCTCGCCGGTCGCCTGCAACAGGTCTTGGGTGTAGAGCGGATCGCCATCTTCGTCGAGGACGAACACGCGCCCGCCGGCTACCGCGTTGCGCGCACCGTGGGGCTGCTCGGCGAGGTGATGG
>JBAVPI010000369.1:0-3120 GCA_049692915.1 Pyrinomonadaceae bacterium | reverse complement strand
GAGCGGTTTGAATCTATTATTTTTCTGTGGGCTTCAACATGCTTAGCGATTTCTGCCATATGCGAGCAGTAAGTTTCGTATTCGTCAATTATTCCTAGCGCGACAGCATACAGTTCTGAACTACCCGCTGCATCTTCTATCTGATTCCTAAATTCAAGAGCCGTTCGTAAAGGACATTGCAGGCAAGCATTCATTAGCGTCCAGACAAGCCGTTTAGCTAACCAATCTTCAACATTAACTCTGTGGGGCTTGAATAAGACATCTTGGCATTTGACGTACTTTTGAACCAATCTACAAGCTGCTTCTAAGGGATTATCATCTCTCCGGTCTAGCTGTGTCTTTAATTTCTCAGTATCCAATAATACATTAGAGGCGCGCAGTAAAAGCTCACCTCTCGGCTTTACACCGCAGGTTACGAAATCAATTTCGGTTACTACTTTGAGCATTTGTTTCATGGCAAAGCCGTCGCTATAAAGGAAGCAATCTAACGCCCAGCATCACCCGCGCCCACATTCAACATGCATGAGAGGCACCGTGAAGGGGCGTCGGGTGCATGCCGTTGTTAGGCCGCTGCCCTCGACGCCGCATTACGCAAGCGTATGAGTGAGAACTGCAAACTGGACGCCACGACCGCGTCGCGCAGAGGCCATAGGCTCGGCACGAAACGCAGCTCAACCCCGCGCCTGAGTAACTCGGCTATCGGGTCGTCGAAAGCTTCGACAAGCGTGGGCACAACGGGTACTCGGCTCACAAAGTAGCCGGCGCATTCGTCAAGACACTCGAACGTCTCCGGCGGCATGTGGTAGCAATACAACCGACAGGAGCGCAGACGTTCCAACCAGCCGCTTTCGACCGCAACGACCGCCGTGCTTGACCCAAGAAACCGTTCCACATCAGCCGCAGTGGTCACGCGCCCAGCGTAGTAGGTCACTCGCGGGCACTCGCGCGGGACCAGATAGTTGCGGAGGCGATCTGCGTCAATGGCCCACACGACAGGCTCGCCAGCGTATTCTGATGTTCGCGGCTCGAACCGTTCGATGCCGGATTCTTCGCTGATGTGGAACAGCATGACTCACCTCACGTGCGGCCTAACGCCCGGCATCACCCGCGCCCACATTCAACGTGCATGAGAGGCATCGTGTGGGGCGTCGGGTGCATGCCGTTGTTATGCGGCGTCGCTTGACTGGAGCGCCTTGCTCCACATGTTAAGCGTCTGCGGAGAAACTGGCATTCCATTTTGTTCTCCCTCAAGTTTTCTTCCGATTGCATCACAAACATCTGCCCAGCGATCATGATATTTGGCTCTCAGATTTGGTATGGATTTAAAAATCATAACCAAGCGGACTAAGTTACGTTCTTCATGCGCGTCACTTGATTTCGAGCTGAGAAGCAAGTAGACGATTTGATTTGCAATAAGGGGCACGATTACATCATGATGGCGCGCCTTATTCATCCACAAACCTTCAATTAGGGCAATGCCGATGCTGCGGCGTTGACTGCCTCCATCAAAGTAATCAAGAGTTCGCCCAAGACGTTCTTCTTCACGAGTTTGCTTCCGCTCCAGATAGCCGAGCATCAGAGTGAAGATAGCAACCAGCCAACCACCGCTCGCAATAATCCATTTTGCAATTTCTTCATTCATAAAAGTCTAGTAGACGCATAACGCTGGAATTAACGCGGCGGCGCATCACCGCCAACTTTGAAAGGAACAAAATATCATGACAAACACGCTATCGCCGCTCGCGTTCAATGACTTGTTGGGTTGCCCACACCCGGAGCGGGTCAACGAGCCGGACGCGGAGCGCAGCAAGATTCCAAGGCTGTGCCAATCGAGCAAATCACGCTCTGAGCGTGAGCGAGGTTCTGACTGGGAGTGTCCACAATGCGGCTCCCGTTGCGTTGAGATGCTTTAGCGAGAAGCAGCCCAACGCCCGGCATCACCAGCCGCCCCGAGCCTCTGCAGTAACATGAGAGGTAGCGTGTCGGCAGTCGGGTGCATGCCGTTGTTAGATTGCGTCGTCCCGATAGCACCACACGAAGCCTAACCCGAACATCACACCCGCGGCAATGAACATGCAGTAGAACATCGGTGCCTCATGGCTAACGAATGATCGAAGGAATCCGGCAATGCTGTCCGAAAACATGAAGGAAATAAGACTCGTTGGGATGATGCAGAGCAGCGCGGCAACTACCGGAAAGGCCGCGACCGGTTTATTCCCACGCAAGAGCCGCCTTAACATGAGCAGGACAGGAAGATAGATTAGAGGGAAGGCTATTAGAACAGCCGCGAATGACCACCCCAAGACAGCCGTGAGGTCGGCCCATCCGACTGTTTCGCCATAGCCGATGTACAGCGAAGAAAGATAGACGGCGACTCCGACGAGCCACGAGAGAACGCAGACGATCACAAATCTATGATAATTCATAATCACAGAGCAATCTAACGCCCGGCATCACCTGCGCCCCTACGCAACTATCATAAGAGAGTTCGTGGCGGGGCGTCGGGTGCATGCCGATGTTAGCCTTCGTCTCCTCGTCATTTACTCAAGGAACTTGAATGATTTTACCACTACCCTAAACACCGTATCCGGCGAAACAATCCCGTCATTTTCGATCTTCGCCGTCCGCTTCCCGTGATGTAAGAAGGCGGCGCAGCATTCGCCGGCGGCTCCGTGGAATCCACCATCAACAGTGATGCCACAAATCGTCGTGCCGTATAGCCCCTCCCAGTTCCAACCTTTCACCTCCCTCACTTCACCCTCGAAACCGAGCCTGCCCAGCATCACCCCCTTCCCGCCACTTTGTTGAAAACGCCCATCCTCGCGCGCCGTATCTTCCAATCTCTTACCGGAGACGGAAACTGTGAGCAGGTAATCTTGGCCTGCCCCTCTCCTCCTCTTCGGCTTAAATCCTACGCAATTGGGTGCCCGGTAAGCACCGCGACACGGTTCGGGAATCCAACCCGACGGGTACTTGAACTCTATCCCCAATTTCTTGTTTCTATACAGGGAGAGCCGATTACTCTTGGCGGAGGCCGACGCAGCGACGTATAGGATTAATAGTAAGACTAAGACTACTCGTATCATCATGTTCCTCTCCAATGTTAAGAAGGCTAACGCC
>JBAVPI010000368.1:0-2302 GCA_049692915.1 Pyrinomonadaceae bacterium | reverse complement strand
CGCGGAGGGCGATCTGTTTCTGCGGACGACGCTCTACGACGGCGACGCCATCTCCGTGCGCGAGGCGCTTCATATCGGCGTCCCCGTCATCGCGACGGACAACGGGATGCGGCCCGACGGCGTGCGCCTGATTCCGATCTCGAACGGCGCGGCGCTCGTCGAAGCGATTACGTCGCAACTCACATCACACGAAGACGGGTTGCGCGGGCCGAAAAACGCCGCGTCGAATAAGGCGGGAGTCGCGGCGGACGACGAAAATGTCGCCGCCGTCTTCGAGTTGTACCGCGAGTTGCTGGGATAAGGGCTTGCACGTACCGGCGGAGAATAGGCCGGATTTGGCGTTTATTGATGAGGTTTGGAGTTTGTTGAAAGGCGTCCGGTGTTTTTTTATTGCCCGCACGGTGCGATTCGCGTTAATCTTGAATGGGTGACGCAACTCTTTAAGAGCAAAGCGGCGTCAAGAGGCTTCAAAGCACACGACGGCTCCGGCCCTCAGCGGGTCTCAAGAAGAGTCTTAAACCTTCCGGCAACAGTCTTCCGGCAAACCCTCCGCAGCAAATTCGTATGAGTGAAAGCATCAGGCACGGCGACAGCAGCAGCAACAGCAGCAACGCCATCTTCCGTCCCCTCGTCGTGGCCGCGGCGGTGGCCTTCGTGTACTGGAGCGTGCTGGCGCGACTCGGTCGCCTCTGGTGGGAGGACGAAAACTATTCGCACGGCCTGCTGATTCCTTTCATCATCGGCTACATTCTCTGGTCTGAGCGGGACGCTTTGAAGCGTCTGCCGAAACGCCCTTCGGTTGTGTGGGGAGGCGCGTGCGTCGCGTTCGCCCTCGCCGCACTGTGGGTCGGGACGGCGGGCGCGGAACAGTTTACGCAACGCACGTCGCTCGTCGTGCTGCTCGCGGGCGTGGCCGTTTACTTCTGGGGCTTGCCGCTGCTGCGCAGCATTCTCGTGCCGCTGCTGTTGCTCGCGCTGGCGATTCCCATTCCCGCCATCATCTTCAACAAGATCGCGTTCCCGCTGCAACTGTTCGCGTCGCGCTGCGCCGTGTGGGCGATGCGCATGTTCGACATCCCGGTGCTGCGTCAGGGCAACGTGATCGAGTTGCTGCCGCTCAACTCGACGGTGACGAAGAAGCTCGAAGTGGTCGAGGCGTGCAGCGGCATTCGCAGTTTGATGACGCTCGTGACGCTGGCCGTCGTCTTTGCATACTTCACGAGTCCGGGCGTCGGCAAAGATGACGGCGGCGACGACAGGGGCGACGAGGGAAGTGACCGCCGCGGGCGGCAGCCTCTCTCGCGCTACGCGACATGGCGCGCGATACTCATTGTGGTTGCCGCCGTGCCCATCTCGATTATCACGAACGCCCTACGCGTGAGCGGCACGGGTGTGCTCTCTCGCTATTACGGGACGGAGGTCGCCGACGGCTTTTTCCATTCGTTCTCCGGCTGGGTCGTTTACGTCGCCGCCTTCCTTATGCTGTTCGCCTTCGGCTGGCTGCTCGACCGCTTCAACCCGTCTGGACGCGGCGGAGGCAAAGATAATGACGGCGGGGCGAGCGCGCCCTTGACTGAAGCGACGACGCGCGACGCGGGCCTCGAAGCAAACGCCGGGCAGACAATCATCGCGAGCGCCGCTCCGTCGGTATCGGTTGACGGCGGCGAAAGCACACTGGGAAGCGTTACTCGATGAACGTACAGGCTAAACATTTCTGGGCGCTCGTCGTCGTGCTCGTGCTGGGCGGCGTCGTCATCAACTTTATGGAAGCGGCGGGCGAGACGCACGTCGCGCGCACGGCGCTGCATGAATTTCCGGCGCGTGTCGGCGACTGGCAACAACTGAGGCCGGACGCACGCTTCGACGCGGCGACCGAGGCCGTGCTGCGCGCCGACGAATATATTCAGCGCGACTATCACTCGCCGGACGGACGCACCGCTTCGCTCTACGTCGGCTACTACGCCACGCAGCGCACCGGCGCGACCTATCACAGCCCGCTCAACTGTCTGCCCGGCTCCGGCTGGACGATGAGCGACGCAGGGGTCGTGCGCGTCAATCCCACGGGCGGCGCGCAAGCTTTCGACGCCAACCGTTTCGTCATTCAGAACGGTGGCGAACGCCAACTGCTCGTCTATTGGTATCAGGGCAGGGGACGCGCGGTGGCGAGCGAGTACTGGGACAAAGTCTATACGGTGCTCGACAGCACGCGTCGCCGCCGCTCGGACGGAGCGATGGTGCGCGTGCTCGTGCCCGTCCGTGGCGCGGACGACGAGGCGGCGCTTCAAATCGCGACCGCTTTCGC
>JBAVPI010000367.1:0-7113 GCA_049692915.1 Pyrinomonadaceae bacterium | reverse complement strand
GCCGTGCCCCTTCGTGACGCCTCATCTAAAGCTTCCTGCACGTTGCGGCAAAAGGCTTCCAGTTTCTCAAACGGCCCATCGGTCTCCGGGCCATAGACGATACCGGCGCGCAGACCCTGTTCATCGTCCCCCGCGTCCCCGAAAACGAGAAAGTGCGCGAAGTCTTCAAAGCAAAAAAGGTCGCCGCGCACGTAAGGCACGTCGCCTTCCGTCTCCGACCACGCCGCCACGAGTCGCTCCAACTCGTTCGCACGCTCGCCGCCCGACAGCGCCTGCTCAAAACAGTACAGGCGCGAAGACCGTATGAGCGGCGTCAATCCCCTGTTTTGCAGGGCTTCCAGCAGGGCGATGCGGGAGATTGTTTCGACGTTCCGGTCGGCAATTCTGGTTTCGACAAACAACATGAGTTGTTCTCCTCTTGGACGCGCATGCTATCACGCCGCGCACACAAATTTCCATGCACTTCTTAATAAGTCTTTCGCATTAACTGTTGAGAACATACGGAGAGACGTATCAACTTTCCACAATTCGTTCAAGATGAACCGTTTGCGCGATTTCGGCGTCCCCTTTCCCGTCACTTTCGGGGCGGTCGCTGTGGAGTATCACGAAACAGTCACATTGCCGCTTGTGGCTCCTGCAAATGTTCTGTAGGATGAATTTAAGGTCGCTGAAGCGCGACTCCCCTCTGACGCAAAGCAATACCCTTAAAGCAAGAGAAATTTTAGCAGGAGATTAACTCCCCCGGATGATTTTGACTAAACAGTTCCCCCTGATGCTTGCGGTGTGCTTTGCCTCAAGCCTGCTCGCCTCCACGCACGTCTCCGCGCAAACCGCCGCGACCGGCACACGCCCACGGCAAGTCAGCAACCCCGTCCAACTAACCGCACGGACTATCGTCAGGGGAGCCACGAGGCTCGAAAACGACATCGTCGTCCTGTCTGAGGCGAAGGACGAGGCCGAGCCTGTGGACGTGGAAATCTCGCCGCTCAAGCCGACGAGCCTCGGACGTTCGGAGAAACTGATTTTAGCGGCCATCGAAGAGCGTCTCGGCACGCCCTACCGGCTGGGTGCGACGGGGCCGAATCGCTACGACTGCTCCGGTTTCGTCTGGAGCGTCTTTCAAAGCGCAGGCATCAACTTCGAGCGCGTCGCCGCGCACACATTGTGGAGCGAGTACGCGCCCGCGACGGAAAATGAAAAGCACCAGTTCGGCACGCTCGTCTTCTTCAACAACGTCCGGCACGTCGGCATCGTCGCCGATGAGTATGGCTTCTACCACGCGTCGAGCAGCCACGGCGTCGTCTATTCACGCTTCAACGACTACTGGCTCAAGCGCGTCGCGGGCTTCCGTCGCGTCCCGCTCAGGTCGCAGCAGCAGGCTGTGCCGATGATCGCCGCCGCCGCTAAATAATTTTCCGACGGACGTTTCGTTCTGTAACTTCCACGACAGAGGCCGACGCCGCCCATCGAGGCAAGCGTCGGCCTTTGTCGTTTGCCGGAGATTAAAAGAGTGCCGTGCAAGATGGCTTCAACGGACGGGGATTGACGTTGTCTCCATCCACGGTTCACATCTTCGCGAGCCGGTCTTCTTATTTTTGGTGGCCGGAGATAAAGCCCACACGCTGGTCGTTGGCGCGTATCTCATTGACGATGACGATCTTCTCGACCGCCACATAAAACATCTGGTCGTCTTCGGCGACGAGATGAAGCACGCCGCCGTCCACTTTAACGACCTTCCCGCGCAGATTCGCCACGCCGCCGCAAAAGATATCAACCTTTTTACCGACCATCTTCGCGATTAGTTCCTGCATCTTTTCCTACCTCGATGATTAAAGAATCGTAAGCGCCCGATCCGGCGCGATGAAACGACAACTCACGTCGCCGCTTTCTCATTTGGCGTTCGGCCTTGAACGTTTCCGCACAGGTTCCCACTCCCAGATTTGTTCGGCTCCGTTTTCGTTATGCACTGTTTCGGTTTCCACATCTCGAAAGGTAATCTGCACGAGCGGGATGACGGTCGGATCGTCCTGCTGGCGACGCTCGAATTGTATCAGGTCGTAATAAGAGCATCGCGAGCGGTCTGGATATTCGCGACAGACCCCCGGTCGCGCGTGGTAGATCGAGCAGCCACGCTTCTCCTGATCGAGGAACATGCACGTCTCTGAAAAGATGATGTCCTTCACGCGGCGCAAGACACGCTCATCCTCGTAAGGTTTAGTGTAGCGCCGCTTCGCCGTCTCGAACGAGACGCCGAAATGCTTCGCTAAACGCGTGATGTCGCGCTTCGTCACCTGCACGCGCTCGTACACGGAACAGCAGTAGGCAGGGCACTTGTTGCAGTCGAAATACACGCGCGGCTGATCGTCCGTCAACTTTTTCGCCATTGTCTCCCTTAAAAACAGTCGCAAACTACAAATGAAGCGTGATGAGCAAGACACCGTTTCGCCTGTCGCTCATGACCGCTCGGATGTCAGTTCGCCTACCGTCTTTTAGATTTTTGATATTCGGATTTGAGTAAATCCATCAACTCGTCGCGTCGCTCGTAAAGACGTTTTAACTCGCGCGGCTTGTGACGTGCGAGCGAGTAAGCTGTGATTAAGGGTAACGCGATGGTCGAATCAACATAGCACACCACGGCGTCGGGCAGACGGTCGGGATCAACCTTGCCCCAAGAGACGGCCTCGCCCGGCGTCGCGCCGGAGAGTCCGCCGGTGTCGGGCCGCGCGTCCGTGATTTGCAGGAAGTAGTCGTGGCCGCGCTCGTCAATCCCAAGGACTTCCTGAATCTGCGGTTCGGTCTGGAGCATGAAGTTTTTGGGACTGCCGCCGCCGAGGATGAAGACGGCAGACTTGCCGCCGTGTTTTTTTCCCTTGTCGCCCCTGCCGTGAATCGCGCCGCGCTTGGCGGCGAGCACGATGGACGCCGTCTCGTTCACGTCGAGCGACGGGTCGAACGCGAGTTTGTTGCCCTGCAAAGCTTTGGCCGCGACGTTCATGCCGATGGACGAATCGCCGGGGCTTGACGTGTAGAGCGGCACGCCGAATTCGTAGGCGGCGGCGAGCAGCGACTTGTATTCGAGTTTGAGCTTGCGCTCGCGCTCGCGCACATACTTGCCGCACAGGTAGTGAAACTCCGCCGTTGACATCGGGCGCTGGAACTCTTCGCCCTCAATGATGCGACGGAAAAAGGCGTCGGTGTCGAGCAGCACAGAGTAGTCGAAGAAGATGTCGTAGATGCGCACGACCTCTTCTTCGCGCAGCACGATGTCGGAGATGCCGGTCGAACCCTGATGCAGCGCGAGGCCGATTCCGAAGTGCGTATCGTGATAGAGATTCGCGCCGGTCGTAATCACCCAGTCAATGAAGCCCGCGCGCATCAGCGGAATGATGGCGGAGATGCCGAGTCCGGCGGGCGTCAGCGCGCCCGTGATCGAGACGCCGACGGTCACGTCCGGCTCCAACATCTTGTGCGTGAAAAGCTGGCACGCCTCGCGCAGACGCGCCGCGTTGTAGGCGAGAAAGGTCTCGTCAATCAAATCGGCGAGCGCGATATCAGTCCCGATAGGAGTCGGGTCAATCCGCTTGCCGCTTAAATATTTACTCTTCTTTTTTGCCATGAATTCCCATCACTCGTGCGTCGTTGAGAGCTATTCCGTCTCTTCCACTTCCCCGTCCGGCGAGCGTCGCAGGCGGAGGCGACCGATGCGGCGCTCGTCCGCTTCGAGAACTTCCACGTCGAGGCCGCGGAACGTGAGCGACGTGCCGGGCGGAGGCACGCGCCCCTCTTCGCTGATGACGAGACCGGCGATGGTCGTGAAATCGTCGTCCTCTATTTCCATGTCGAAGAGTCGTTCGATCTTGCCGATCTCGGTCGAGCCGAGCACATCGTAATAGCCGTTGTCGCCTTCGACGAGTTCGACGATCTCGTCGTGCTCGATGTCCTCGTCCTCGATCTCGCCGACGATCTCTTCGAGAATGTCTTCGACGGTGACGAGACCGGCCAGCCCGCCGTACTCGTCAATCACGAGCGCGAGTTGGACGTGCGCCTTCTGCATCTCTTCGAGCAACTCGTCCACCGGCTTCGTCTCCGGCACGAAATAAGCGGGACGCAGGAGCGGCTCGATCTTTTCGTTCTCGCGCCCCTCGCCCCAGTATCCGAGCAGGTCGCGCACATAGATTAGACCTTCGACGTTGTCAATCTGGTCGCGATAGACGGGAAGGCGCGAATACTTCGATTCGATGATGGTATCGCGTGCCTGCCTGACGGTCGCCGTCAGCGGGAGCGCGACGATATCCGTGCGCGGCGTCATCACTTCGTTAACGCTCGTGTCGCCGAACTCAAGGATGGACTGGATTAGTTCGCCCTCTTCGCCTTCGAGTATTCCCTCTTCCTCGCCCACATCAATGAGAGCCTGTAGGTCTCCGGCCTCGTCCTCGGCCAACTCGTCGGCGTCGGTGTCGGGCGTCGGCACGCTCGCGCGGCGCACGCGTTCGGACACGGCGCGGCGAGGGATTGAGACGAACGAGAAGATGCCATAGATGGGGCGATAAATCGGCAGCAACGCGCGCAGCACTTTTTCAGGGTTGTGCTGTGAGGCGAACCGTGGGATGACCTGACGGAAAATGATGCTCAGGATTAAGCCGACGACGAAAGCCGCCAGCAGAAAGCGTTTCTCCTGCCCCAGCCACCTGTATGAGACGGACGTGACGAGGACGGCGATGGCGACCTGCAAGACCTGTATCAACGCCGTCAACGTGAAGCGAAAGCGTGGGCGGCTCTCGACCATCTCGTTGAGAAACAGGCCCGTCGCCGCGCTGCCCTCCTGCTCCTCGCGCTCGGAGATCAGACGCCGCAGCCCGACATCGCTCAAGTGCCCGAACGCCACGTCAATCGTGGCGAGGAACGCCAGCGCAATCAGCGCCAGACAGGTGAGACCTATTTCTAATCCAAGCTCCATAACAAACAGGTGAATCGTTAATCGTCAATCGTGAATAGCGTCAAGCAGTTCCTTTTACTCACGATTCTTGATTAATGATTCACGACATTATATTTCAAGACGACGACGCAGGCGGAGTTCCATCGCATTCATTTCGCCGTCGTCCGCTTCGTGGTCGTGGCCGCACAGGTGCAGCAGCCCGTGGAGGATGAGTTGCGCCAACTCGGAGTTGAAGTCGAGCCGGTGCTCGGCGGCCTGTTCCGCCGCACGCTCAATTGAGATAACCACGTCGCCCAGAGTCTCACCTTCGGTCTTCTCCCACGCGGCCTGATCCGAGGGAAAAGAGAGCACATCCGTCGTCGCATCGCGTCCGCGAAACCGTCTGTTCAAGGCGCGCATCGTCCTGTCGGAGACGAATGCCACGGTCACGCCGACTCCCTGACCGACGCCGATTTTCTCAAGCGCCCTGACGACGAACTCGCGCCACGGTTCGATTTCTACTTGACGGCGACGCTGGCGGTTGACGATCTCAATCATAACAACGATGCCGGTCAGGGTTGGCGGGTGACAGGCAGGAGAAACAGGCTTTCACCTTGTCATCCGTCACTTATCACTCGTCACCACTTTATCACTGACCACCCATCACTCTTTTTATAACTGTCCGCCGCGGCTCTGGTGTTTCTCGTAAGCCTTGATGATCATCTGGACGAGACGATGGCGCACGACATCCTTATCGGTGAAATAGACGAACTCGATGTCCTCGACGCCCGACAGGATGCGCTCGGCCTCGATGAGTCCGCTGCGCTTGCCCGTCGGCAGATCAATCTGCGTCACGTCGCCCGTCACCACAGCCTTCGAGCCGTAGCCGATGCGCGTCAGAAACATCTTCATCTGCTCGCTCGTCGTGTTCTGCGCCTCATCGAGAATGATGAAGGCATCCGCTAATGTCCGGCCCCTCATGAAGGCGAGCGGCGCGACTTCGATCACGCGCTTCTCCAACAACTTCGTCACGCGCTCTGCCTCGATCAAGTCGAACAGCGCGTCGTAGAGAGGCCGCAAATACGGGTCAACTTTTTCCTGCAAATCGCCGGGCAGGAATCCCAGCCGCTCGCCCGCCTCGACCGCCGGACGCGCCAACACGATGCGGCTCACCTGCTTCTGCATCAGAGCCTGCACGGCCATCGCCACGGCGAGGTAGGTTTTCCCCGTGCCGGCGACGCCGATGCCGAAGACGACATCCCTGTTCTGCATCGCCTCGATGTAACGACGCTGCGTGGCGGTCTTGGGGGCAACCTGCTTTTTGCCGGAGGGGTTAAAGCGTGCCTTGGTGAAATAGTCGCGCAGGGAGTAGGCGCGGTCTTCGGCGATCTGCGAGAAGGCTTCGCGGAGTTCGCGGTCGGTGAATGTTTTGCCCTCGGCGAAGAGCGCCGCGAAGTCCTCGATGATCGCTTCGGCGGTCGCAACGTCCTTCGGGTCGCCGTCAATCGAGAGGTCTTGGCCCCGCGCGTTGACCCGCACGTCGAGCAGCGTTTCCAGATACTTGATGTTTTGGTCGTGGACGCCGAACAGCGTCTCGATGCCTCTGGGCGGAAGTTCAATCTTCTTCAAAAGTCGCAGTGCTCTCCTTGTCTTGGGTAACGTTTCGTGCCACGGGGGCAGAGGGCGGATGGATAGACGGGATTGGTGACTCGAACCATTTCAACGTTGACGCTACAACACCATGCGCACGGGTGTCAACGTGAGGATTTGCGGGCTAAACGGCAACTTCCCCGCCTTGACATCAACTCACCCGACACCTATACTTTCCGCTTTGCGTTGAACGAAAGTTTTTCCATACAGCTATCACGAACGCAACACACGACCGGAAATTGGATCAAGTTTGAGACGGAGTAGGAATAACGGAAATGCCGAATCATAAGTCCGCTGAAAAGAGAATGCGTCAGAACGAAAAGCGCCGCCTGAACAATCGCAGCAATCGTGGGCGGTTGCGCACGGGGGTCAAGAAATTGCGCTCCGCGTTGGACGAGGGCGACAAGGCTCAGGTTCAGGAATTGTTGCCCGCGACCGTGTCGCTGATTGATAAGGCCGTGCAGAAGGGCGTGCTCCACCGCAACGCCGCCGCGCGCTATAAGTCGCGGCTTACGGTGCGGGCCAATCAAGCGGCCGAATAACAGTCC
>JBAVPI010000366.1:0-1613 GCA_049692915.1 Pyrinomonadaceae bacterium | reverse complement strand
CGCGACTGGTCGGCATCGAGCACGCCCGTCATGGTCTCTGTGGCGCGCTCGTCGAGGGCCGCCAGCAGGCGGCTCAACTCCCACTCCGAGCGTGCGTCGTAGGACGTGCTTGCGCGTGGCGTCGCGGCGATGAATGCGCCGGACGGCGCTTGTGTGACGAGGAGCGCGCGCTCGACAAGGGTGCGTGTGGAAGGGCGCAAGCCCTGCCAGACACTCGCCACGCGTGCTCCGAAATCTTCAATCGTCATAGTTCGATGCTTTACTCCTCTGGCACGTCCCCGGCGCGCGCCGTCCACGCCCGAAGACCAGCGTACTATACAGCAAAAGATGTGATATGTGACAAGCGGACAAATGGGGTCATGAGGGGCAAGCGACCGGCGGAGGGTTGACGGGCAGCAAGCGTTTCGACTCGTCACCAGTCACTTTCCATCCGTCATTCCCTGTGTATTTCGATCCCGCCGTGCGCGACGGCGAGCATGATGCAGTCTTCTCTGGAATCGTCGAGCGCGATGGGATGGTGCGTGGAGTCTGCCTCATTGAGCACATAGTCACCTGCGCGATGAACCCCCGCGCCGTCGCGGTAGCCGCCCTGTAAGATGAAGACCTCTTCGACTCCAAGATGGCGGTGGGCCGGGTATGCGCAGCCGGATTCCATGCGAATCAGTGCGGTCGTGTCGCCGGTCGCTTCGTCGCGACGCAACACATGCAGATGCACGCCCCTGTGCCGTGTGGCGTGCCACTGAATGTGTGATAAGTCGAGCATGATGAAGCAATCGGGCGGGGACGGTCGAAGAGAGGTTTGGCCGGGAACGCTATGCACGCACGCCGCCGCCTGCGACTCTCTGACCGCCCGCCACCTCAGTTCTAAAGTTGATTGTGGTCTACGATTTCGCTAATCGTGTCGAAAGGGATTTTAACGAGGTCGCCGTCGGGCCGCTCGATCTTGACGCTCGGACGCGTGAGCGCCTGTGTTGTTTTCATGCTGCGGACGATGCCGCGCACGCGGTTGCCGTCGCGCGTCACGATCTCGACGTTGTCTTTTCCGTAAAGCGGCTGCAAGGCAGCCAGTGCTTTGGTCACTTCCACAATTGTTCCTTACTCCAGACTGTTGGGGTTAAGCCTCGCGTGGTGTCATAATCACGCGGGCGGTGGCGAGGCAACGAAGCATCGCCGGGGCGGTTGACGAACCCATCCGCGACAAAAGTCAATTAACGATCCGCACGTCAAGCGGTTCGATACGGTGCATGCGCCGTGCCACGTCCATGCGGAAGACTTCAGGCGCAGGCTTCATTGACGATGAGGTGTTGAGATGCGCGCCGCGTGTGAACGGTTTGTTTGAAGGGTTAAATAGCCGCGAGGGTGCAAACATTGTGCAACCGTTATGCTCCAAACGGCGTATATTCCTTTCACGGGCGGGGGCGTTGAGAAGACTTCACAGCGTGCTTCATCTTAGGGCAAAACAATATGCAAAGCGAACACAGAGATGCTGACACGTGGGCGGCGGGCGGCGCAGAGCCGTCGGCCTGTCCGAGTTGCCGCGCGACGCTCGTCGCCGGGATGCGCTTCTGCCGGATGTGCGGCTACCGACTCGGCGAGGGCGTCGAAGAGTATGC
>JBAVPI010000365.1:0-1815 GCA_049692915.1 Pyrinomonadaceae bacterium | reverse complement strand
TCACGTTTTTTAGAACCTGACGTGCTCGGCGGGCGCGTCCGCTTTGCACTCGGCGCAGTCGGCGTCCTTGTCGTACCACTTGGCGTCGAACTCGACGAGCGAGAGGACGGGGATGCCGTCCTCTCCGTCGTCAATGCGCCCCGGTGCGGAGTTGAAACGGACGATGACGCCGCAGCCGATGACGCGCGTGCCGAGGTCGCGCACGAGTTTGACAGTCTCCATCAGCGCATCGCCGCTGCGCGCGATGTCGTCCACGATGACGCAGGGGTTGACCTCACCGGCGTTGACGTACTGGCGGAACATGCGTTGACCGCCCTCCTCGCGTTCGGCCCAGTAAATCTGCTCGGCGCTCAAAGCCTCGCGCACGCCGAAGGCGACGGGGATGCCGCCCGGACTTGGGCTGATGATCGAAACTTTAGGCAGCACGCTCGAAATCTCTTTCTCGATCCGCAGCTTGCGCGAGAGCGCGACGGCCAGCACGCGCGCCGTGTCGTAATAGCGAAAGGCGAGCGGCATCTGAAAGTAGTGCGGCGTGTGGCGGCCCGAAGGATAAACGAAGTGGCCCTCTCGATAGGCTCCGGTCTTCTTCAGCATCTCCATCACCTGTTCGGGCGGCGGAATCAGTTGCGGCATCATTGGCATTTTCTCCTTAAAGCAGATGTTAGATGTCGGATGTTAGATATTAGGAAGAGATGCGTTTCAACCAACATCCAATGCCTAACATCTAATCTCTGTTTTTCCTGACAGCATATCATTAGTCCGACTTGTGCGCGCCACCCTTGAGCGCGCGCTCGATGAGGCGACGCTGATCGGCGCTCATCTCTTCGGGCAGCGCATCGCGCTCGAACCACGCCGCGTCGTCCACTTCAAAACTCTGCGATTGTTCCGTGACGCTCGCCGATTGCATCCGGCAACGAAAGATAATTTCCACCTGTCTCGGCTGCGCGAGCGTGCGCGCGAAGGCGAACTCAACCTGTTGAAGTTCCGCGCCGATCTCTTCGCGCAACTCGCGCCGCAGAGCCTCGTCCGGCTGCTCGCCCTTCGAGATGAAGCCGCCCGGTATCCCCCAGCGACTACCCTTGCGAAAGACGTGGTGGAGCAGCAGCACGCGCCCCACTTCATCAACGACAACCGCGCCCGCCGTCACCGTAAAACGCGGCTGCGCCAGCCACACGCCCCACCGCCTGAAATTTTTCGGCGCGCTCCGCCATAACCACCCGAACAGTCGTCTCTTCATGCGTCGTCATCATATCAGGGATGAGGGCCGAAGGGATGAGAGATGAATTAAGAGAGGCAAGCACTCGTCTCCTTCGCGTCCTCTGCTCTCATCATTATCGTCCTCTGCTCTCATCTTTACGCTCCCATCCTTCACCACTCTGCTCTCATCCCTGTTTTTGTTGACGCTCCAATCTCTTCACCGTAAGATGCTCGATAAGTTTTTCAGCCGTGTCGTTCGACCCGCCGCCTTTCGGAATCCTAGTCGCAGAGGAAGTTGATTGATGTCAACCGAGCCTACAGAGACGAATCAGCCCGGAGTCGCGCCCGACGCCGTGGCGAAACATGCCCCGACCGAACAGCAGCGGTCGCAGCCCGGCGTGCCCAAACGCTTCGCCGTGGGCCAGACCGTGTGTAACGAGAAGAACGAGAAGGGCAAGCTCTGTAACGGTCATCTCAAGCAGATGCACACGGCGCACCCTTCGGCGGCGCATCTGCGCGGCGATGATGTGCTGCACCAATGTCAGACGTGCGGCGCGCTCTACATGGGGCCGCCGATGGGCCACGTCCGCGACACCTCGAAGCAGCGCCGCTATGTGG
>JBAVPI010000364.1:0-2776 GCA_049692915.1 Pyrinomonadaceae bacterium | reverse complement strand
GCGTAACGCCGTGGATCACGGCATCGAGACGGCGGATGAGCGGCGAGGGGCCGGCAAAGACGAGCGTGGGCGCGTCCGCGTCGAGTCAATTGTCGAGGGCGCGTCTGTCGTATTGCGTGTCTCGGATGACGGGCGCGGCGTTGACACTGAGCGCGTCGCGCGTGTCGCCGCAGGGCGTGGACTGTTGGCGACGGGTGAAACGTTGACCGAGGCGCAGGCTCTCAGACTAATTTTCCAGCCCGGCTTTTCCACCGCCGACGAAGCCTCGACGGTGTCGGGGCGCGGCGTTGGCCTCGACGTGGTGGCGAGCGCGATTGAAGAACTCGGCGGCGAGTTGCGCATCTCAAGCGTGCGCGGCGCGGGCACGACCTTTGAACTGCGCTTGCCTTATGCTGCCCCGCAATAAGTGAACAAGTCTCTGAAGCTCAGAGTAACATTTCTACTACTGTAATCTTTAGCAGATATTTTCTAACGGATAGCTGCTGCCAGAGGCCGCCCGTTGATGAATACCTTAATCCTTCTGACAGTTGAGAATTGCTTTGCCGTCTCTTCAATTTGCGATTTGATACGCGGCTCGTCACAGACTCCGGCAACATACGGGCCTTTCCCCGTGATATGAATGGTCGCAAGTCCCGCGCGGAGCGAAATGCTTTTCACCTTTAGCTTTTCTCCTTGCCAGTAATTTCCCAGTTGTTGATTGTAATCATGCGGGATAGCCAGTAGTTCCTCAAGAGCAGCTTTTAACGGCGAACCGGTAGGCTTAATTATACGTGTCACAGGCACAAGGCTATCACCACAGCCAATCTTCTTGCCTGTTTTACCGTTGTCATTAACAGCCACAAGATAAACTTTGGCCCGACGTATCTTTATCAGGTTCGTGTGCGATCCGGATGTAAATACCGTTGTACGGGCATACGCCTCTCCACTAACGCCGATTAAGAGCAGTGCCAGACAGCCAAGAAAATTAACTTTTTTCACGAACGCCTCCGAGTAAATGGTTATTGGGGGAGCTATCTATCTTTCAAAGGTTCTTTGCAACATTGTGGCTTTAATACTACTTCGGATAAACAAAGCAGGATAACTTACATTTCGTCGCCTTCCTGCTTCAGCCGCGCTGTTCCGGTCGTCGCTTGTGCCAGTCGGTCGCGGACTGGTAAACCGTCGCGGCTTCGAGGGCTGTCGTCTCGCCCCAAGCGGGGGCGACGAACTGGATGCCGGTCGGGAGTCCGTGCTGGCCGAAGCCGTTCGGGACGGAGATGGCCGGGATGCCGACAAGGTTGGCCGCGCCGATGGGCGAAGCGGCCCCGATGCCGGGATACGCCTGATCGAAGGTCTTATCAACGGGGTACGAAACGGTTGCGCGCGATGGCGCGACGAGCAGATCGTACTTCTTGAAAAACTCGGCCCACAGGCGTCGCGCGGGCGCGCGCAGGCGCATCGCGTGGAGATAGTCAACAGCTGTGACGAGCGACGCGGCGTAACCCCCGATGCGGCCTTCGGGCGAAGCGAGTTCTTTGACGCGCCCCGACTCGATGAGTTCGCGAAAGGCGCTCGCGCCCTCTGCGTCAACGATCACTCCGACCGCGACGCCGGGCGTGTCGGGCATCTTCACGTCCAACTCTACGTCCGCCGTGCGCCGCAGCACGTCGAGCGAGGCGAGAAAATTACGACGCACTTCGTCCTGCGCCTTCTCGTAAGAATCCTTCATCACGGCGATGCGCAGCTTCCCGCCGCGCCGCGACTTGCCCGCGCCAAGCCCCACGTCTGCGTAGCGCGGAATCGTCGTCGAGTCGTGCGATGTCGGGTCGAGAGGATCATGACCGGCGATAGCCGCGAGCACGATGCGGCAGTCCGCAGCCGAGCGACACATCGGCCCCAACTTGTCGAGCGTCCACGAGAGCGCCATCGCGCCGTGGCGGGAGACGGCACCGTAAGTCGGCCTCAAACCGGAGACGCCGCAGAAGGCCGCGGGCGTGATGATCGAGCCGGAAGTCTCCGAGCCGATGGCGAAGGCGACGAGTCCGGCGGCGACCGCCGCGCCCGGCCCCGAAGATGAACCGCCGCTCCAGAAATCGGTGTTCCAAGGCGTGCGACACGCGCCCGTCAAACTCGCGTCCGCTTGGTTATAGCCCATCCCGCCCGCCAGTTCGATCATCGCCAGCTTCGCCGTCAGAATCGCACCGGCCTCGCGGAGTTTCCGAACGACCGTCGCATCGTAGTCGAAGCGTTGATCCTTGTAGGGTGTCGCGCCCCAAGTCGTGTTCGCTTCGCGCGTGGCGATCAGGTCTTTGACGGCGTAAGGGATGCCGTGGAGCGGGCCGCGATAATGGCCGCGCTTGATCTCGGCTTCGGCCTCGCGCGCTTCGCGAAGCGCCGTCTCGCGCATCATTGTCACGACCGCACCGAGTCGCTTGCCCGTCGTCTCAAGCCGCGCGAGATAGCCTTCCGTCAGCTCGACGGGCGAGATGCGCCGCGCGCGGATTTGCGGGGCGAGTTCGTTGACGGTGGAAAAGAAAACGTCGTCTGAGAGCATGCAGTTTCGAGCCTCTTGAATCGTCGTGTGGGAGAGCTTCAGGCACTGAAAACGAAATCCGGCTCGTCCGCATTTTTGAGCTTCAAAGTTCGCAGGCGCTCCGCCGCGCGGACGTTGCCTTCGAGGTCGCGCGTCACACGCTCCAACTCCTCCGGCGTGAGTTGGCCGCCGAAACGTGCGCGCGCCACTTCCGCGTAAGCGACGGCGATCGGCGAAGGCTTGGGCGGTTGCTGCGGTTGTTGC
>JBAVPI010000363.1:0-1581 GCA_049692915.1 Pyrinomonadaceae bacterium | reverse complement strand
CAGACGTTCGGATGAATGACGCAATCCTCTCCGACGCGCACGCCGTCGCCGACCTTCGCCCCGGTGCCGAGCTGTGTGCGCGCCCCGATGACCGAGTTCTCGCCGATGCAGACGAACGCGCCGACGAAGACACCAGCGGCGACTTGCGCGCTTTCGGCGACGATTGCCGACGGGTGTCTTTCCGCCGCACGCATCTTGGGCGGGTGCAGCACTCCGGCAATCAGCGCGAAAGCGAGTTTCGGTCGCGCCGCCTCGATCAAGCACGCCGCGCCGTCTATCGCGACGCCCTTCGGCACGATCAAGCAAGAGGCACGACTTTGTCTCGCCTCTTCAAAAAATTTCTCATCCTCCACGAATGACACGTCGCCCTCGCCTGCGCCCTTGATGCTCGCGATGCGCCTGACCAACATCCCCGCGTCGCCGACCACAAGCCCGCCCACGAGCGCGGCCAGTTCACCGACGGTCTTCTCGCTTGAGCTTTTGCTCATAGAACGGCATTACCCTCTAATGGATGTGTTATTCGGCGAATAATTTCAATTATTTGACTTATTTGCGGCGACCAATCTTCCGCCTTAATCGTAACATGTTGTAATTCAAAATTTTTCCCGTTATCTAAACCGGGAACCTGCCGTAAGTCCTTTCTCAATAGATTGGCTGCCGCGATTGCCTTCTCCCCCTCATGCCAACTCAGGTTTAGTTCCAAGTTTCCATTTGAATAGCCAGTATAAAACGCCCTGTTCGACTCTAAGGACGGAAACTTAACGCTGAAGGTGCCTGTCTGGTTCGTGTTCCACTTAACTAGCCCGTGCTCATTCGAGAACTTATACATCTGTCGCAAGCTGACAAGCTGTGTCTCAGATAAGTTTGCCCCAGCCTTAGCAAAGAATGAGAGAGCATCCCACTTTTGCGTAGAGCCTGTCATGCCAGCGGGTTTCGGCACACTAATCTCCTTTTTCACCTCCGCTCCAAACAATCTGGGAATGAGAACCTCGTATTTATCGAACCTGTAAAATTCCATCTCTACACCATAGATAGTGAATTGACTATTTCGATTAACGAACGCGATGAGGTTCTTTAATCTGTCTTCGAGACGATCCATTAACACGACGAATTTAAAATCGCCGGCCATTAAATTCTGTCGCATGAATTGCAAAAGATTAGCCACGTCCTCAACATCTTCGCCAAAAAAGTCGCGTATCTTGTCGCTTAAGGTCGAATTGAAATGCTCTGTGATTGCCCTCTCCAAACGCTCAACAAATTCGTCGCTGTTCTCGTAAGTGCGCCATAATGCCGCGCCGTAATCGAGCACCTGTGCGAGTACGAGCCGCTTATCTGGATTCTTGGCGAGTTTGGTTTCGATAACATAGATACTGCCGTCCTGATCTATGCCGAGAGCATCAATGGGGCCACTGCCGGTGGGAAATTCGCGGGCTAGAACTAAGAGACGCAAGCCTTCTTTAATTTCATCAATCGGAATAGTGTGTGGGTTATTTTTGATATATGTCTGCAAATAATTCTCCAATGCTATAGATGTTCGCTCGAGTTTCCGGGCATTTTCTCCTTCCACAGAAACAATGATGC
>JBAVPI010000362.1:0-1702 GCA_049692915.1 Pyrinomonadaceae bacterium | reverse complement strand
CGCGTCCACCACGCGCTGCATCCGTTCGGGGCAGCGGTTGAAGCATTCCGACGAGCAGCCGCACATCGCCGCCTGCCCGTCCGCGTCGCCGTTCAAGCGCGCGACGATAACGTCCGTAATCTGCTCGACGAGGCGTTCGAAGTCGCCGTTATATGCACTAGCCATTGGCGTCTAAACTCCTGAGGCTTACCTGTTTCTCTTAACCCGCTCATCCTCAACGGGAATCCTGTTTGCGGGAATCATCACGACCTTCCCATCCTTCCAAGATGCGACGGGGTGACCGGCGCGCTTGTGCATGAGAAGGGCTTGTCGCATCGCGCGATGCATCGCCTCATCTATGGCCTTCTCTTCTGAGATGAGCAGGTCTTTCAGTTTTGCCCCTTCAATCTTCATTGCGCTACTTTCTTGAATTGCCGCCACAGGGGAGGATTAAACACTTGGAGAGTTAACTCATCTCCGCCTCTCGCAATCTTCTGTGTGTTGCCGGAGACGGAGTTATCATACACGAGCCACGAATTTGCCAGTCCGCTGTACAGTTTGAAAAAGTTGATCACGCCTTTTGTATATCGTCTCCGCACGATGTTTTCCGTCACGTCATGACCGCCCAACCGCACGCGCTCTTTAACGCGCCGGATCGCCAGTTCGGGGCTGCGCAACCAGAGAAATAACAGGTGAAAGTTATAGCCGCGTTGCTTAAGCTGTCCAATCCACGGAGCGTAGGAACGAGTGGCAAGCGTCGTTTCAAAAGCGAAACTACCACGCTCGTCCGCGAGTTCGCGCAACCTTTTGAGCATCACACGACCGGCACCGACTGCTGCTCCTTCCGGTCGAAAACCGGAAAGCCCGTGTGCGATGGCGTCCGCGTTGACGTATTCCAGCAGCCCGAAAGCATCCCGCAACAGGAATGGCGCGAGAGACGTTTTGCCCGCGCCGTTCGGCCCGGCGAGCATGATAACCTGCGGACTCGCTTCGCTCATTCCTTAGTTTCTGTATTGCCGTTCGACGGCTTCGATTTTAGCCACGCGCTTCTTGTGGCGCTCCTCTGTGATTTCCGTCGAGAGCCATGCGGTGACGATCTCGCGCATCTCGTTTGTATTAATCGTCCCGCTGCCGAGCGTGAGGACGTTGGCATCGTTGTGCTCGCGGGAATTTTTGGCGACCTTGACGGAATAGCAGGCGGCGGCGCGCACGCCCGGCACTTTGTTGGCCGTCATACAAGAGCCGACACCCGCGCCGTCAATCACGATGCCGAGATCGGCCTCGCCCTCAGAGACGGCGCGCGCAACCGCATGCGCGAAGTCCGGGTAGTCAACGGCGTCGGTCGAATTCGTGCCGAAATCGCGGACGAGGTGGCCGAGTTCGGAGAGGAGCGTTTTGAGTTCCTCTTTCAAAGGATAGCCGCCGTGATCCGCGCCGACGGCGACGATTTTTTCCGCGCGCGAGCCGCGCTGCGAAGTGCGCCGTACGAGTTCGATATGGCGTTCACGCACGATGTCTGCGGCGAGGGGCGTGAGACGCGCTCCCTCGGCCACGCGCAGGCGCGCTCCCTCTTCCAACCCGCGCACGTCGTCCTCGGTGATAATCGTCTTGGAAGACTCGTCGCGCGCGAAGGGTCGCTCCGTAGTGACAGGCGGTTCATCTTTGACCATCGGCACGATGCGCGCCCCTGTCGTGTTTGTTGTTCCGCGCGTTGGCGCAGGGG
>JBAVPI010000361.1:0-5782 GCA_049692915.1 Pyrinomonadaceae bacterium | reverse complement strand
GACTTCCCCACGGTCAACGCGATTCAAAGCGCGAACGGCAGCTTTCAGGATGCCTTTGTCGCAAAGCTCAACGCCGCAGGCACGGCGTTCGTTTATTCCACTTATCTCGGCGGCAACGGCAACGAGCAGGCCAGAGGCATCGCTGTAGATTCCTCCGGTAACGCATACGTCACGGGCTTTACCAACTCGACGGACTTCCCCACGGCCAATGCTTTTCAAGCCACCATCGGCAGCAACGGTGACGACATCTTCGTGACGAAACTCAACGCGGCGGGCACGGCGCTCGTCTATTCCACTTACCTCGGCGGCGGTGATAGTGCCGAGTTCGGCCAGTCCATCGCGGTTGACTCCGCCGGTAATGCCTATGTCACCGGCAGCACCTTTTCCACGGACTACCCCGTGGTGAATCCGATTCAATCCACGAAAAGCGGTGGCAGCACCGACTCTCTCCTGACGAAGATTAATGCGGACGGCTCGGCTCTCGTCTATTCAACTTACCTCGGCGGCAGCGGCAACGATACGGGTTTCGATGTGGCGGTTGATTCCGCGGGCAACGCCTACGTTACCGGCAATACAGCCTCGACGGACTTCCCTTTAGCCAATGCCCTTCAAGGCACGAACAGCGGCGGAGCGTCCGACGCGTTCGTGACGAAGGTCAACGCGGCCGGCACGGCCCTTGTCTATTCGACCTACCTCGGCGGCGGCGATCAAGACGACGGCGAGAGTATCGCGTTCGACTCCGCGGGCAACGCCTACATCACCGGCAACACCTTCTCGACGAACTTTCCCACGGTCAATGCCATTCAACCTGCGAACGGCGGCACGACCATTACGCAGGATGCCTTCGTGACGAAGATTAACGCGGCGGGCACGGCTCTCGTCTATTCCACATACCTCGGCGGCACAGGCGGCGAGATAGGCTTCGGCATTGCCGTTGACTCCGCGGGCAACGCCTACATCGCCGGAGGCACAGGCTCGTTTACCAGCTTCCCGATAACCAACTCGCTCCAATGCTCGACCGGCGGCGGTCAGGATGTCTTCGTGACTAAACTCAACGCGGCGGGTTCGGCCTTCGTCTATTCAACTTACATCGGCGGCAGCGGCACTGAGAACGGCAGGGGAGTCGCGCTCGACTCTGCGGGCAACGCCTACGTCGCGGGCTTCACGCGGTCGAGTAATTTCCCCGTGGTCAACGCCGCGCAAGGCACATTCGGCGGTGACGCGATCTTCGGCGACGCCTTCGCGCTCAAGCTGAGCGACACGTCGGCGGGGCCTGTGTCACTGCTCCAGTTCACGCAGACCAATTTCATGGTGCAGGAGGACACGACCTTCGTGACCCTCACCGTCCAGCGCACGGGCGACACCTCCGCGCCCGTCACGGTTGACTACACAAGCGCCAACGGGACGGCCTCGGAGCGTTCCGACTACACGACCGCCGTCGGCACTCTGCGCTTCGGCGCGGGCGAGACGGCGAAGACGCTCGACATACTCGTCAACGAAGACTCGAAGGTTGAGGGCACGGAGGCGTTCACCGTCAATCTCTCGAACCCGACGGGAGGCGCGTCGCTCTCTTGCCAGACGGCGACCGCCACCATCCAGATCATGGATGACGTGTCCGAACCTTCGACCAATGTGATTGACGACACGCCGATCTTTGTCGGCCAGCAGTATCACGACTTTCTCAATCGCCAGAGCGACGCCGGCGGGCAGCAGTTCTGGGAGAACCAGATCACGTCCTGCGGCACGGATATCGCTTGCATTAACGACCGCCGCGTCAACGTCTCGGCGGCCTTCTTCCTCTCCGTCGAGTTCCAACGCACGGGCTATCAGGTGATACGCATCTACAAGGCGTCCTTCACCGACGCGCCCGCGCGCCCGCGCGGATTGCCGCGCTACCGCGAATTTCTGCGCGACACGCAGGAGGTCAGCCGCGGCATCGTCATGGGCCAGCCCGGCGCTGACCAACAACTTGAGCAACAACGCGCCGACTTCGCACGCCGCTGGGTGCAGTCAACCGAGTTCGTCGCGCAGTTCCCGACGACGATGACGGCTGATGCGTTCGTTGATAAGCTGTTCCTCAATTCGGAAGTAACGCCGACACCCGCCGAGCGCACAGCGGCCATCAATGCCTTCGGCGCGGGCGGGACTGAAGGACGCGCGGCGGCGCTCCTGAGTGTGACCGACAGCAACTCGGTCTTTAACCGCCAGTACAATCCGGCCTTTGTCTTGATGCAGTATTACGGCTATCTCCGCCGCAACCCCGACGACGCGCCCGACAACAACTTCAACGGCTACGATTTCTGGCTGACGAAACTCAACCAGTTCAGCACGCCGGGCGAGAACGTCGCCGACAACACAGTGGCGCTGGGGCGTGTCAGGCGAGCCGAGATGGTCAAGGCCTTCATCGTCTCAATCGAGTATCGCAGCAGGTTCGGCCAGCCCTGAACCTTCATCGCCCGAACACAGACAAGCGGCGACCCCGCGTTGTAGCGAGGCCGCCGCCGGGCGTTCAAGGGCGGCATCATGCGTTGAGGGGCGGCGGCTCCGTTTGCACGAACGTGTAACGGGGCCGTCGCCTCTTGTTGCATCATCAATTCATTCAAGACAGTCCTGCCCGTTGTCCGTGCCGCACTTGAAGAGTTTGGGAGAGAGGCGTCGTGTGAACTCGTTGACGTTTTTCCAGACGCGAGTCTGCGCGTACTTCTCAGCCGTCCAGCCGAGTCTCGCCTTGTCGCGCCACACGCTCTCGAAAGCCTTCTCCTCGCCCGCGCCGGAGAGGTGTCGCGCTTCATGCAAGAGGATGACGGCGCGCTCGGTATCGTCCTGAGGGTAAGCGAAAAAGTCCGGGTAGAGCGTGACGACCTCGAAAGGGAAGTTGGTCGCGGCGTAAGCGTCGTCGTGACCGGCCCAACGGTTCCACCAGTTGTCGGACGTGCGATAGTTGACGAGATGCCGCAGCAGAAAAGCGTCTTTGACGAATCCGGCGCGCTCGATCTCTGCGATGGCGCGGCGCACCGTCTCCCTCTGCTCGAAGGTCGCGGGCGCGGAGGTTTCGAGCAGCGAGACGTAGCAGAGAAGCAGGATGAAAGCCGTTAGACCGAGCACGATCAGCGCCCTTTGGATGAGACTGCGCGGTGCTGCCGTTGTCGGCTCGTCGTCGGTCTCATGCGCGCCGGATTCGTGCTCAGGGATGGATTGACCCGCGTCCTCTTGAACGGGCGGAAGCGCGGCGGCGCAGCGACTGCATTCTTCCGCCGACGCGAAGTTCACCAGCCCGCACTTCGTGCATTTCCGTTTCCGCATCTGTTCGATTCGCGCGGGGGCGTGCGCTCTCAAGAATTGCGCGTGCGAGAGTTGGTGACGGTGGTGACGCGCTCCATGTCTTCTTTCGCTTGGTCGGCGGCTGAACGGATGCCGGAAACGCGGAGGCGAAATTCGTCCGGGTTGGAAGCGCCGCGCAACGCCTCGTCCATCGAGATGAGGCCGGACTGGAAGAGGTTAAAGAACGACTGGTCGAAATTCTGCATGCCGTATTGCGAAGTGCCCGCCGAGAGCGCGTCGCGGATGAGCGAGGTCTTTTCCTCGTTGATGATGTAGTCGCGGATGAGTCCCGTCGTGACCATCACCTCGACGGCGGGGACGCGTCCCTGCCCGCTCGCCGAGCGCACGAGGCGCATCGAGACGATGGCGCGGATGATGCCCGCAAGCTGGATGCGGACGCTCTTTTGCAAGTGCGGCGGGAATGAAGAGACGATGCGGCGGATGGTCTCTGTGGCGTCGAGCGTGTGGAGCGTCGAGAGCACGAGATGTCCGGTCTCGGCGGCTGTGAGGGCCGTCTCAATCGTCTCGTGGTCGCGCATCTCGCCGACGAGAATCACGTCCGGGTCTTGGCGCAGGGCGGAGCGCAAAGCTTCGACGAACGAGCGCGTATCCACGTCCACCTCGCGTTGCGTGACGAAGGATTTCTTGTCGCGGTGCAGAAATTCGATGGGGTCTTCGATGGTCACGATGTGGCCGCCGCGCGTCTGGTTGATGTAATCAATCATCGCGGCGAGCGTCGTGGATTTGCCGCTGCCGGTCGTGCCCGTGACGAGGATGAGTCCGCGCTGCTCTTCGGCGATGCGCTCGATGACGGGCGGCAGTCCCAACTCGGCAACGCTGTGCACACGATCAGGGATGACGCGCAAGACCATGCCGACCGTGCCGCGCTGCTGAAAAATGTTGGCGCGAAAGCGGCCCAGACCCGTGACGCCGTAGGCGATGTCGGCCTCGGAGACCTCCTTGAAACGCTGCTTCTGGCGGTTCGACATCATCGAGAAGGCCATGTCGAGCGTGTCTTCCTGCGTGAGACGGGGCGCGTCGGGGATGGGACGCAAATCGCCGCCGATGCGGATAAAGGGCTGCGAACCGGCTTTGATGTGTAGGTCGGAAGCCCCGAATTGCGTGGCCGAGCGCAGGAGTTCGTCAATTTTGACAGGCATAAGTGGAGTTGAAAACCTCTTCGAGGGGCAGGCGAAAGTTTAAACGGGCGTCGGTAAAACGTTTGAGTGCGCGGGAAACGAGTGCGGGTGAGATGCGGACTTGCGGGCAATCTTTGTTCGTTTAAGGTCAGGACGAATCGTGTCAGTCCGTCACCAAAAACATTGTAGCGTGTACGTTTACTCGCGGTCAATAGCTTCGTTTTCGCACGCGCGCTCAAGCGAACGTCGTGAGTAAAGAGAGGGTGACGAACGGCAGCAGCAGCAGTGCGCCGTGCGGGATGTCCGGCGATTCGTCTTTTCCGCTCGCGGGAGTGAAGCGCACGCGATGGATGCGAAAACGATCTACGCTTTCGATTGTGAACGTGCCGCCGTCGTGCTCCACCGCGTCGCCGCGTTGCAGCATCCGTCCGGCGCGGGCCAACAGAAAACCGGCCACCGTGGCGTAGCTCTCGCCTTCGGGCAGTTTCAGATTGAGGCGTTGGTTGGCGTCTCGAATTGACATGGCCGCGTCTAACACCAACGTCTCGCCCTCGCTCGTGAATTGCTCACGCGCTTCGTCGTCAAACTCGTCGTCAATCTCGCCGACGATCTCTTCGAGCAAGTCTTCGAGCGTCAGGATGCCTTCCGTCCCGCCGTGTTCGTCCACGACGAATATGAAATGCATACGCGACGACTGCATCTTCGCCAGCGCCGCGCCGAGCGTGGCCGTCGCTGGGATAAAGGCGGGCGCGCGGGCGAGCCTTCCGAGGTCGAAGCCCGCGGGGACGGCCTGCCCCATGTCCATGTCTTTCCTGAACAGCAGCCCGACGATGTCGTCGAGTCCTTCGCCATAGACGGGCAGACGCGAGTAGCCGGAAGAGCGAAAGGCGGCGCGCGCCTCGTCGAACGTGGCGGTCGCAGGGACGGCCTCGACGGAGGTTCGCGGGATCATCGCCTCGCGCACCTCCGTTGCGCTGAAGTCGAAGATGCGACCGATCAACTGCTGCTCCCGCTCGGCGATGTGCCCGCCCTTGCGCGAACTCTCGATGACGTGGCGCAACTCTTCTTCCGTATAAGCCGAAGCGTGTTCGGCGGAAGCGTTGAGGCCGATGAGTCGTACCGTCCACGCACTCGCCCGGTCGAGCGCGAGGACGGGCCAGCGAAGCGCTCTGTAGAAAATCCGCATCGGCAGCGCGGCGGCCAGCGCGACGCGTTCGGCTCGCTCAAGGCCGAGGAGTTTGGGCGCTTGCTCGCCGAGCACGATGTGCAGCGACGTGATGACGGCGAAGGCTATCAGGAGCGCGATGACGTGCAGCACCGTC
>JBAVPI010000360.1:0-3225 GCA_049692915.1 Pyrinomonadaceae bacterium | reverse complement strand
CGCTCGAAGAGGAGTTGAAGGACGAGAGCGCGATGGTCGGCGAGTCAATCGCGATGCGCGCACTGCGGCAGCAGATCAGGATGGTCGCGCCGACGGACGGGCGCGTGCTCATCTACGGCGAATCGGGCACGGGCAAGGAACTCGTCGCGCGCTCGATTCACGCGCAGTCGCGCCGCGCCGGAGCACCCTTCGTCGAGTTGAACTGCTCGGCCATTCCCGAAGAGTTGATCGAGTCGGAGTTGTTCGGGCACGTCCGCGGCGCATTCACGGGCGCGACGGGCGCGAAGCGCGGGAAGTTCGAGTTGGCCGACGGCGGCACGCTCTTTCTCGACGAAGTCAGCGACATGAGCGCGCGCATGCAGGCGAAGGTCTTGCGCGTCCTGGAAGAACAAAAATTCGAGCCGGTGGGCGGCGTCGCTTCGATGCGCGTTGACGTGCGCGTGCTGTCGGCGACGAACAAGAGGCTCGAAACCGAGATCGAGCGCGGGAGCTTCCGCGTTGACCTGCTCTACCGCCTGAACGTCATCCCGTTCGAGTTGCCGCCTCTGCGCGAACGCGTCGAAGACGTGCCGCTGCTCGTCGAACATTTCAACGGAAAATTTTCGCTCGCCTACAAAAAGAAGGCCAAGCGGTTCGAGCCTGACGCCTTCGAGGCGCTGCAAAATTACTCTTGGCCGGGGAACGTGCGCGAGTTGCGCAACACCGTCGAGCGGGTCGTCATCATGCGTTCGCAACAGAAAGTCGGCGCGGGCGATCTTCCGCCGCTCGGCGGCGACCCTCCGCCGGAGTCGCACTTCCGCTTCTCGTCATTCAGGGACGCGGGCGAAGCGCATCAACGCGAATTCATCAAGCGCAAAATCGCCGAAGCCGAAGGCAACGTCTCGCGCGCCGCCGAACTGATGGGCATGGACAGAAGCCATCTCTACAGGCGCATGCGTGCCCTCGGCATCAACGTCCGCGACGAGCGCACGGGCGCGTCCTGAAATTTATTTTGCGTTTAGCAATGTATTCGCCGCATTCCTCACCAGCAGAGAAGAGTCTCGCCGCACAGTCCATAAGAGGCTGCGCACACGCGTCGAGTATTCCAGATGGCCGACGCCGAGCGCATTAATGGCCGTAACGCGCACTTCCGGATTTTCGCTGCGATCCCCTGCGCTGTAGAGAAGCGCGTTAATGGCAGTTTCGTTGCCCCTGAAGGCGAATGGACGCAAAGCCAACACCGCGCCGTTGCGTAAATTCGGGTCATCATCATGTGTGGCGACATCGGCCAACACTTTTTCAGCGTCGGGCACCACCGCCTCCGGGCCTTCGATGATCTGAGCCACTCTCAAGGCGTGCAAGTTAACGAGTATCTTTGACGTATCATCGCCCTCGGCGATGTAAGAGAGTATTTCCTTGCCCTCGCCAATGCGAAAAAGCGCGACGGCGGCTGTGGCATAGAGCGGCGCGGAAGAACCCTGTGCCCATTGTTGGTGGTAATAGGCTTTCATCTCGGAATCGTCCGGAGCGACGTTTAACTGCGCGACGACAGCGCCGCCGCGAATTCCTGCGGAGAGAGCTTTCTCTTTAATCACCGTCTTAACATTCTCCACGTTAACGTCGCCGGTCGTCTCGAAGCGCGCGTTGACGACATCGTTGAACATTTCCGGCTTAACGCTGCCAAGCGGTTGGAATAGGTCTGTGTTCTCCTGTTTGAATTTCACAAGCACA
Organism: Pyrinomonadaceae bacterium; assembly: GCA_049692915.1. Lineage (GTDB taxonomy): Bacteria > Acidobacteriota > Blastocatellia > Pyrinomonadales > Pyrinomonadaceae > JAIVJG01. Next base: position 1,515 of record JBAVPI010000360.1, on the reverse strand, counting down.
TCGAGTAGTTCCCGGATGTCGCCGTAGGCTCGCATGTTTTCGGCGAAGTTGTTTTGAAAGATGTCAAAGAATGCGCCGCGACGCGCTATGGTGGCCTCCCGCTCCAACTCATGTTTGAGGTCGTCGGGCTTGGGGATAAGTTCAGGGTTATCCGCTTCAACCTTCGGTTTTGCTTTGGAACTTTCGTCGGCTGAAACTTGCGATTCTGTTGCCGCCTCGTTCAGCGTGATATCGGAAGTCGAGTTTCCAACGGCGGCCATCACTCCCGACTCGCCGATGGACTCGGCCCTGCTGCCGTGCGACGCGGAGGCTGGACGCACGGTTCTGCGTGACTCGCGGGTTCCGGCGGAAGCTGTAGCTGCGGGAGGCACGCGGCTTTTGGCGATGCGCCTTTGCTGGCGAAGAAGTATTTTGCGGCTTCTCGTCAATTGGAGTTTGACGAGGGGCAGTTCAGGATTATCCGTGTTCACCTGAATGTCATGTAATACTTCATTGAATTCATAGCCGTCCCGCGCAAATTGGATATCCACACGTGCTCCCAGAGGCGCTTCATGGAACCACGTCTGCTCCGCCGTTTCCCCCTGCTCGCCCGGAACAATTTCGTTGCTGACCGTCTTATTTATCACTGTGATTCGAACACCGCCCCCGACCTCATAAGGGTTATATGGATTCACCATCATCACTTTGCCCCTGATGATGGGCTTGTTCACCTGTTGCGCGTTCAAAGGGACAGTGCAAATCAGGAGTGTAAAAGCTTGTAGGGCGGAAATGTAGACTCTATACATCATCTCTGCTCCTCCTTATTCCATTTTGAGGTAAGTTTGCAGGTGATCCTGCGATATCACGTTCGCGGACGCATTCCACCCGACGCAGATTTCGAGTTGCACGTCCAGCGCGTGTGCGGGATTGTGGAAGACCCATGAGTGGCTGGTGTCAGTGTTTGATCGGGTTGAATAAAGATGCTCTCTCTGGTTGATCCCGTCAGCCGGGACCAGCACGTATGCATCTACGATTTTGGCATCTCCGGCCTCCGTCAAGATGACTGTCAACTCGGCATCTTTTTTATTTTGGTCCCACTCTAGGTGCGTGCTCAGGATATATCGCTTGAGGTGGGCCACCTGTGCATCCGCCGCGCTTGTCGGACACTCTCCGCTACGCGTCTCGTTCCAATGGTCTAGGATAATTCGGATGTCTTGAGACGACCCGTTCTCGCGCGGAATGATCGCGTATTGGCCTGAGTTCTCAAAGTTGAATGATGGAATGGAATGACCGGCATATTTTGCAATCAGTTGGGTGACCTTAAAGCCCTGTGGGATGTCTTTAATCATAAAGTGGCCGTTTTCGTCGGTCGGCTGAGATGACATCTTCTGGTCTTGTGCAATGAGGATGGTCACGTTCGGCACGGGTTTCAAAAAGTTCGGGCGTAGCGGGTCGCGTTCTTCGTAAATAAACCCTTCGACGCTTTTAACGTCGGTCGTGCGGCAACCTCTGTAAGTCAATAATCCCGCCGCGACG
>JBAVPI010000359.1:0-2607 GCA_049692915.1 Pyrinomonadaceae bacterium | reverse complement strand
CCCGCCCCGGCCATGAGGCCCGCCGTCGCGCCGACGCCCGCCGACATCAAAATCAGAACGAAGACGACAATCGAGGGCAACAGCTACGAGCGCACCGAGTATATCAAGGGCGCACGCGAGCGTACGGAGTCGGCGATGGGCGGCGGCTTCAGCTCGACTTCGATTCTTCAGTGCGACCTCAAAAGGATGGTCATGGTCAGCGACCGTTCGCGGATGTACATGGTGCAGTCCACCTTCGGCGACGATTCGACTAATAACGAATCGCCCTCGACGAACGAACCTCAATCGAGTGGCGTTCAGCCGCGCACGGGCGGCATCATCACCGTCACGCGGAACTTCACCGACACGGGCGAGCGCAAGGATTTCTTCGGCTACAAGGCGCGTCACCTGAAGACGAGCATGACGATGGAATCGAGCGCCGACGCCTGCGACAAAACAGCGTTCCGGCAGGAAACCGACGGCTGGTACATAGACCTTAACTACGGCATTGACTGCGGCGAACGGATGCGCCCGACGATGCCCGGCGGCAGACAGTCGCGCCCGCGTTGTCAGGATCGGATGGTCTTCAAGAGCAACGGCGCGGGGCGTCTCGGACATCTCGTCGAAGGCACGACGACCTTCTACGATGAACGCGGCGACTCGCACACGACCACGCAGGAAGTCATCGAACTCTCGCGCGCCTCGCTCGACCCCGCGCTCTTCGACGTGCCCGCCGGATACACGGAGGCGAAAAGTTATCAGGAGTTCGCCGGTATCAAGACCGGCGGCTTCCCCATGCCCGACATGGATGAAGAGGCCGGTGACAACGGACATGCGGGCGGGGCGACGACGGCTGCGACAAACAGCGGCGGCACACAAACCGTGCGCGTCAAACAGCCGGGCGCAATCCGCATCGGCGTCGCGGCGATTAATAATGCGACGGATCATCCCGTCTCGATTGACGCGCTGCGCGCGCGACTCGCGGGCGCGATTAGTGATGCGGGCGTCGAGGCTGTGGCGCTCTCGGCCACCTCGCCAAACGCCGTCGCGGTCGAGGCCGGAGAGAAGGATTGCGACTTCATTCTCTACACGGACATCACGGCGATGAAGCAGTCGAAGGCGGGCAAGATCGGCGGCATGTTCGGGCGCGCGACGGGCGTCGGCGCGATGGGCGCGGACAAGACCGATTCCAAAATTGACTTCCGTCTGCTGCCGCTCGCGGGCGCGACGCCGCTGTTGCAATCCTCCACGACGGCGAAGGAAGAGGGCGATGAAGCGAGCGCCGGAGCGGCTCTCGACCGCGAAGCGCAGGCCGTCGTCGCGGCGGTGCGCAAGAGGAAGTGATCTGCCAAGTGGAAAGGGAGAGCGAAGCCGCTACTACTTCTTTGCTCTCCCTTTTTCATTATTTGAATTCTCCTGATTGCACGATAAGTTTGCCGCGCAGCATGTTCATGCCGCACGTGAATGTAAATTCGCCCGCCTTATCCGGCGTGAATTCGACGGGCGTGGTTTTGAAGGCGGGTAGATGGCGCGCGATGTGGAAGTCACCGAACACGACCTGCTCGCTGCATGAAGATGTCTCGTCCCGATAAAAGTTAAGTCGCACCGGCGCTCCCTCTCTGACGACGATCACGTCCGGTGAGTAGCCTCCCTTCACCGTCACGTTAATCTCCTGTACTCCTTCCACGTTCGCCGCAGCCTCTGTGCCCTCGCGCTCGCCAAAGAAGAACCACAGCATAAAGGCGATGGCGGCCACGCCCCCAATCACGACACCGATCTCTAAAGGACTCATCTTTGTTCTCCTTGAGCGGGCGGGCGAAAGTGCCGCAGACGCAGGCTATTGGTCACGACCGAGACGCTTGAGAGAGACATCGCCGCGCTCGCGATGACCGGCGAGAGCAGCCAGCCCGTCAGGGGGTAGAGCAGTCCGGCGGCGAGCGGGATGCCGACCACGTTGTAGAAGAACGCCCAGAATAAATTCTGTCTGATCGTCCGCATCGTCGCGTGCGAGAGCGCGATGGCCGTCAACACGCCGCGCAGATCGCCTTTGATGAGCGTGATGTCGGAGGCTTCCATCGCGACATCCGTGCCCGTGCCGATACTGATGCCAACGTCCGATTGCGCGAGCGCGGGCGCGTCGTTGATGCCGTCGCCCACCATGCCGACGATCCTCTTTTCTTCTCGCTGAAGACGTTCAATCTCTCCGGCCTTTCCCTCCGGCAAAACTTCGGCGAGCACGCGCCCGATTCCCACCTCGCGCGCCACCGCCTCCGCCGTGCGCCGGTTGTCGCCCGTCATCATCAAGACTTCAAGCCCCGCCCGCCGCAAATTCTCAATCGCCCCCGCCGATTCCGGTTTGATCTCGTCGGCGACCGCCAACAGACCGGCGAACGCTCCGTCGAGCGCGGCATAGACGGGCGTCTTGCCGAGTTCGGCCAGCCGCGCCGCATGCTCTAGGAAATCATCGGGTGCATTGCCGGGAGCGATGCCCCGGTCGCTCATCAACTTCTCATTGCCGACGAGCACGCGACGGCCTTCGACCTCCGCTTCGACGCCGTGACCGGCGTGTGCTTTGAAGCGCGATGCCTGCGCGAGCGTGAGGCCGCGCGTCTTCGCGCCGCGCACGAT
>JBAVPI010000358.1:0-5770 GCA_049692915.1 Pyrinomonadaceae bacterium | reverse complement strand
GCGCAACGCATCGAGCGCGTGGCGGCGGGCGCGGCGGCCATCGCGGGCGGAGACCTCAACCAGCACATTGACCTCCACACGAGCGGCGCGATGAACGCGCTCGTCGAGAACTTCAACCGCATGAGCGACCGGCTGCGGGAGTTGATCGCGCGCGAGTCCGAGTCGAAGCAGTTCGAGTCTTTCATGCGACTTTCGGCGATGCTCACGCACGACCTCAAGAACGCCATCACGGCCCTCTCGATGCTCGTCTCGAATATGGAGCGGCAGTTTCATCGAGAGGAGTTCCGCGCCGACGCGATTCTCTCTTTACGCGAAGCGACCGAGAAGTTGAATCGCATCGTCGCGCGCCTGAGCGAGCCTGTGAAGTCCATGAGCGGCGAATACCGTCGCGCCGCGCGACCCGCAGACCTCGTGCCCGTCTTCCGTCGCGTGCTGGCGGCAAACGCCGAACCTTACGCGACCCTCTACCACATCGAAGAGCACCTGCCGGAGGCGCTCGTCGCCACAGTCGAAATCAGCCGGATCGAAGCCGTCTTTGAAAACCTCGTCATCAACGCGCTCGAAGCGATGGGCGCGGGCGGCGGGAAGCTGACGATTGAGGCGGGACGCGAGGACGAACGCCTCGTCTTCTTCTCCGTGAGCGACACGGGCACGGGGATGAGCGAAGAGTTCATCCGCGACAGGCTCTTCCGCCCGTTCGCGACGACCAAGAGCAGGGGGATCGGTCTCGGACTCTTCACCTGCCGCGAGATCGTCGAGACGCACGGCGGGCGCATCAGCGCGGAATCGAAACTTGGTGCTGGCACGCGCTTCCGCGTCGTGCTACCATCCGGCCTGTCCGCGTCGGACAAGCGTCATCGGCCGGTTGCCGAAAGAATCGACTGAAGCGCGTTTGTCACCGCGTCGCGCGCGTACAGCGGCTCTTTTATCTTTCCATCTCAAACAGCGTTTCATCAGTAGAGTGCAGCGAGCAAGCGACGCCGCGTGCGCGGACAGGAAAATCCGTGCATGCGACGACGACGCAGAAAAAGCGTCCAAAGCGATGAGCGAACAGCCGGAACAACGAACGACGGTGCTGGTGGTTGACGACGACCGCCCGTTGCGGCGTCAACTCCGCTGGGCGCTCGGCGAAACTCATCGCGTGCTCGAAGCCGAAACGCGCGCCGGGGCCATCGAACAGTTGGGCCGGGAGCGCGTGGATGTCGTGCTCTGCGACCTGCATCTGCCGCCCGATCTCGACGGCATCGAGGAGGGCCTCGCCATCGTCGAAGCCGCGCGCAATATGCGCCCCAGCGTGCCCGTCGTCGTCATCACCGGCAGCGACGGGAGCGAGGCGAAGAAGGCCGCGCTCGAAGCCATCCGGCGCGGCGCATACGGATTTTTCGAGAAGCCTTTTGACGAGGAAGAGGTCTCGCACATCATCTCGCAGGCGGCACGCGTCCGCCGGCTCGAAGCCGAAGTGCTGCGCCTGCGTTCGGAACTCGACATGTTTCGCGGCTTCGGTCGCTTCATCGGCGCGAGCCAGAACCTCGAAATCGTCCTCAGGCAGGCCCGCTCCGTCGCCGACACGAACGCCACCGTGCTCTTGACGGGCGAGAACGGGACGGGCAAGGAAGTGCTCGCGCGCGCCATCCACGAGGAAAGCTCGCGCGCCGACCGTCCCTTCGTCGCCGTCAGTTGCGCGACGCTTCCCGAATCGCTCATCGAATCGGAACTCTTCGGCCACGAAAAGGGTTCGTTCACGGGCGCGACGCAGGCGCGGAAAGGGCGTTTTGAACTGGCCGACACGGGCACGCTCTTTCTCGACGAGATCGGCGAGTTGAGCGCGACGGTGCAGGTCAAACTTCTGCGCGTCCTACAGGAGCGCGCCTTCGAGCGCGTCGGCGGCACGCGCACGCTCGATGTTGACATCCGGCTCATCGCGGCGAGCAACCGCGACCTTGAAAGCGAAGTCGAGACGGGAGCGTTTCGCCGCGACCTCTTCTACCGGATCAACGTCGTGCCGCTGCACCTGCCGCCCCTTCGCGAGCGGCGCGAAGACATCCCGCTCCTCGCCGCACACTTTGCCGCCAAGGCCGCGGAAAAGCACGGTCGCGCCACCCCAGACCTCGAACCAATCCTCCTCGAAGCGTTGCAGGAGTACGACTGGCCCGGCAACACTCGCGAACTTGAGAACCTGATCGAGCGCCTCGTCGTGCTAACCGCGGAGTTGCGCCTCGGCACGGAATTTCTGCCGGAAAAAATGCTGCGCGCCCGACGCGATGCGACGCCCGACGCGGCCTTGACGCCCGCCGGAGACGAGACCACGCTCGAAGGCGCGACGCACGCGCTCAGGCGCAGAATGGTCGCGAGCGCCCTGCAAGCCGAGGGCGGCAACAAGGCCGCCGCCGCCAAACGCCTTGAGATCAGCCGCTCGTATCTCCACCGGCTCATCGTCGAGCTACACATCGGCGAGGCTTAAGCCGCGCTCGCCGCCCGCCGTTATCTACGGATAAGTTAGCCGCTCCCGCAAGCCCGACACGTCAACCATTGTAGACACACACGCCTCCGTCTGTTCACACTTGTGCACACGCTCCCCGCCGATTCCCCGCGCGCACCCTCATTTTCATAACAAAGTCTTGATTACGGTCGGCGTCGGGTGCTGGCATGACTGTTGCCAAAGCATTTTGTGCGGACGACGGAGCCGCGTGCGTCACAAGGTTGGAAAATAACAATCGTGACAGGTGTGATAAGGATGAACCTCACAAACGCGGTGACGGCGGATGCAAACCTCACCAACATCTCAACGGCCAGAAGAGAGATGAGGCCGAAAGTCTTGATCGTTGACGACGATGTCGCCATCACGCAGCAGTTGTTCTGGGCGCTATGCGACGAGTTTGAAGTCCTCACGGCCAACAGCCTGTCGTCAGCCGTCCGTCGCGCGATTGTCTACAATCCGGACGTGGCGATCCTCGACTTGCATCTGCCGCCGACCCCCGGCACGCCCGACACGGGCCTGCGCATCCTCGAATACATCAGGGCGCACATCCCTGCGTCGAAGATTTTCGTCGTCAGTTCCGCCGCCTCGATTGAAGTGAAGAAGGATTGCATGGCGCGTGGCGCGGACGGCTTTCTCAGCAAGCCGCTCGACATCGAGCAACTGCTTTCGGTCATCCGCCGTGCAAGCATCGCGCGACGGCTCGAAGCCGCCTGAACGCCGCGACGCGTCTTCCAAAAGTCCCGGCCGGATTTTACCGACTCACCAGCCGGACACGGAACAAGGACGATTCGCAGAGCGCTTGTTCGCACCTGTCAGCTCTTTGAGTAGTAATTGACTTTCGACCCTCGTACCCCTTATTCGAGTGGTCGTCTAAACGCCCCGCGCGTTACGGCAACCCTTCTGCCATTCGCGGAGCGCCAAAGCCCCCGTCTCCAAATCAGACTCTTGCCCAGAGTCGCGGGGGCTTTATTTTTTTTTCGATGAACGCGGAACGTTGAACTTAAAGTCACACGGCTTTGGCTCATCGTTCCGCGTTCCGCTTTTATCGCGTCCTCTCATATTCTTCTTACCGCACGGATGTCGTATAATGCGTCTGTCACTTTAAGAAGATATCCATACCGTCTTTCAGACGAACTTTTTAATCCGAACCGATGATTAAATTTTTGCACATGTCGGACGTACACCTCGGTTGCCGGCGTTACAACCTTGAGGAACGGACGAAGGACTTTTTCCGCAGTTGGTACGACGTGGTCGAGCGGCACGCGATCCCGAATGAGGTTGACTTCGTGCTCATCGCGGGCGACTTCTTCGACCGCCGCAACATTGACCCGCAGACGATGAATCACGCGATGGCCGGTCTGCAAACGTTGAAGGACGCGGGCATCCCCGTCGTCGCCATCGAGGGCAATCACGACCGGCGCGACGCCGTCTCGCCCTACAGTTGGATGCGCTCGCTCTCGCAGGGCGGCTTTCTCAAGCTCCTCGAACCCGTCTCCGATGATGAAAGCCCGATCACGATGCGCCCGTGGGACGAGGACGGTCGCACCGGCTCATACGTTGACATCCGCGGCGCGCGCATCTACGGCTCGCACTGGTACGGGACGACGGCCAACGTCGCGATGAGCGTGCTGTCCGACGCCATCCGGCGCGCGCGCGGCGAGGGGCTGTTTCATATCCTGATGCTGCACACGGACGTGGAGGGACAACTGAGTCGCCCGATTCCGGCGCTCTCCGTCGAGAAGCTGAAGGAGTTGCGCACGCTCGTTGACTACGTCGCGCTCGGCCACACGCACAAACGCTTCGAGGTGGACAACTGGGCCTTCAACCCCGGCTCGCTCGAAGCCTGTTCCGTTGACGAATACCGAGAGGAGCGCGGCGTGTATCTCGTCGAAGTTGACGACGAGCACCGCCTCAAGGCGACGCACATTCGCGACTACGTTCAGCGCCCGTTTCAGCGTCTCTGGTTCGACGTGTCGGGCGTGCTCGACGCGGAGGCCGTCCACGCGGGCGTCATCGAAAAGGTCAAGCTCGAAGCCCGCCGCCACGACGCCGACTCCGGCGACCCGGCCCCGATCATCGAGATAAATTTGCGCGGGCATCTGGGGTTCAAGAACTCTCTGCTCGAACTCGGCAGGCTGCGCGAAGAGGCGCGCGAGTTGACGGGCGCGCTCCACGTCATGCTGCGCAATCAGAGCGTGCCCGTCGAGTATGCCGTCGCTGCCGGACTCGACGCCGACACGAGCCGCGCGCATCGCGAACGCCGCATCGTCGAAGACCTGATCGCGCGCGACACGCGTTACCGCGACCGCGCTCGCGAGATGGCCGAACTCGTTCTCGAAGCCAAGCGCCGCGTCCTCAGCGATGACGCTCCGGCGGACATCCTCGACCTGATCGCGCAAAAACTCGAACTGCGCGCGCGTGACCCGGAGAGCAACGTTGAGCCGTCCGACTCGACTGCGCCGCCGTCGCCGGTCGTGACGGCGAGCGCCCTGCAAGCCCTCGAACGAAACGCGGCGACAGCAGCATCATCGTCAACAGGGGCGGGTGAGAAATGACGCGTGACAAGCCCGACACTTGTCTTCAATTCGTCACTCATCCCTCATCATTCGTCACCGGCTTTTATGTCTGAAGCACTTGAGAGAGTACGCGGCGTGCGTGAGTTGCCGCTGTTTCCGCTGCCGCTCGTGCTGTTTCCGGGGGTGCCGCAGGCGCTCCACATCTTCGAGCCGCGCTACCGGCGGATGCTCGCGGACGTGCGCGCCGGTAATAATCTGTTCGGCCTCTCTTATTTCGACTCGGACGCCGCGGAGACGCACGATGATGACGCCGCGCGCCCGCCCATCGGCCACGTCGGTTGCGCGACCGAGGTAGTCGAAGCGCAAACGATGCCGGACGGTCGCTCCAACATCATCACGTTCGGGCTGGCGCGTTACCGCGTCGAATCATACGTCGAGAGCGACGCGCCGTACTTGATCGGTCGCGTGGAATTTTTTGAGGACGAAGAAGAGGATGCCGAAGAGTTGACGCAGAGCGCGCGCGAAGTGTCGGCTCTTTTCACGCGCATCGCGCGAGCCGTGCGCGAGATTAACGGAGAGCGCGGGAGGTTGCCGGAGTTGCCCGAAGACGAGCCGGAAAGCCTCTCATTCCTCGTCGCGGCGGCGATGGAGATCGGCGCGGAGGCCAGACAGTCCATGCTCGAACTGCGTTCCACATCGGAGCGTCTGCGCCTTCTCTACAACCTCTTGACGCAATCCATAGAGTCTTACGAAAACCGCGCGCGCATCCACGAAG
>JBAVPI010000357.1:0-5654 GCA_049692915.1 Pyrinomonadaceae bacterium | reverse complement strand
AGGCTGAGCTTCTTCCCCGTCTGCCTTCGACTCTTTTAATTTCGCCTTCTGTTACCCGTGCCTCTCTTACTTCCTCGCCGCAGGCGTGATTTTGAGCGCGAGCGGCTGCCCGTCGCGGATGACCTCGACCTCGTACTCCTGCCCGGCCTTCATCTCGGAGAGCGCGTTGGTATAGTCATAGACGTTGCGCACGTCGCGGCCCGCGAGTTTCACGATGCGGTCGCCCGCCTTCAACCCCGCTTTCTCCGCAGGCGAATTTTCGCGCACGCCGTCAAGCTTCAGCCCGTCGGTCGCTTCACCATAATTCGGAATCGTGCCGAGATAGACGCGGAAGCCAATCGAGCGCCCCGCCCCCTCACTCTTCGCGACCGTGTAAGCCGGTCGGTTGTCGCCCGCCTCCAGCTGCGCCACGAGGTCTCGCACGAACGAGAGGATGTGCGCCTCGCCGTCATAGTTGAGACGGTCAGCCGTGTCCGAAGGCTTGTGATAATCCTCGTGCGTGCCGGTGAAGAAGAAGAGCACGGGAATCTTTTTCGCGTAGAACGAAGAGTGGTCGCTCGGCCCGTAGCCGTCATCGTTGAGCGTCAGGTCGAAGCGGCGCATGAACCCGCCCGTTAACGGCGGCGTGGCCCGTCCATTCGTCGCGTCGTGCGTCGCCGCGGTGGCAGAGGCGGTGGCGACCACGGCGGGTTTCGGATTAACTTTCACCTCGCCGCTCGTCTTCACCCACGCGTGCAGCGTCGTGTTCTCGTGCTCGATCCAGCCGCGCCACTCCTGCGCCGTCCCGACGCCGCCGACGATGAGTTTCCTGTCCGCCTTCATCCGACCGATCATGTCCATGTTAATCATCGCCACGGTCTGCGCCACGGGAAGCGAAGGATGCTCGACGTAATAACCGGAACCGAGCAAGCCCTCTTCCTCTCCGCTGAACGCGATGAAGACGACGGTGCGCCGCAGCTTCGCGCGCTCGCCGGAGAGCAGCCGCGCGAGTTCGAGCAAACCGGCGGTGCCCGAAGCGTTGTCGTCCGCGCCGTGATGAATCTCTCCCTCCTTCGGCGCGAGACTTCCCTGCCCGCCGTGGCCGAGATGGTCGTAGTGTGCGCCGATGACGATGGCTTCCGATTTCAAACGTGGGTCAGAGCCTTCGAGCACGCCGACGACGTTAAAGGCCGATGTCTCGCGTCGCACGATGTCGGTCGAAACTGTGAGCGTAGTTCCGCGCGGTGTGTTGGATTTGATTCGCGTCGCCCAATCACCGCCGACGGTCGCGGATTGCTCCCTCACCAACTTCTCTAATTCAGTGAGCGGGGCGACGCCTTCGACGCCGAGAATCTTCGCCGCCGCCTGTCTGGACACGACGACGACGGGAAGCGCCGCGTCGCCGATTTCGTTGTCGTAAGCGAGACGCGACATCCGTTCATCTTTGAAATTTTCCTCGCCCGTGATGATGACGAGGGCACGCGCGCCCGCCGCACGCGCCGCCGCCGCTTTGAAACGAAGCTGCCCCGCGCGCACGAATTTTCCGTGCGGGTTGTCGCCGTCGGGCGTGCCCGCGAAGGCGAGCGCGATTTTATCCTTCACGTCCGCGCCCTTGTAATCGTCGTAGTTCTCGTCGGCGGCGGTGATGCCGTAGCCGACGAAAGCAACCGTCGTATTCTCGACACGACCGTTCGCGCTGAAGCCGAGCGGCATCCAGTCTTCGCCGAGACGCAGGTCGAGGGTCGCGGGCGGAGTGGGCGGCGATGCTTCGGCGGCGCGCGTCGTGAGCGTCATCGCGTTTCCCTTGCCGGGTTCGACGCCGGCGATGTAGGGAAACGTTTGCAGGAAAGACCGAGCGTGCCCCGTGGAGTTGTCTTCGCCTTTGCGCGTAAGATTATCTCCGCCGGGCGACAGTCGAAGGCGCGCGAACTCTCCGGCGATGTACTTGGCGGCCATGTCTGCGCCCGGTGTCCCAGTCCTTCGGCCTTCGAGTTTGTCTGAGGCGAGATAGGTGACGTGCACGCGAAGGCGCGCGGCGTCGGGCGCATCGGCGCTCCTCTGCTGTGCGAAGGCGGAAGGGACGAGGGCGAAGACGAGCAGGAGTCTGAGAAATTTGTGGCGCATTATTTTTAAGTCTCAAATTTGAAGCGGCGCGTCGAGCGTTTTTAAGCAACGTGCGCGGACTCGCCCGTTATTTGCTCGCGGCGCTGCTTATTTTACGTTGTCGGCTTAGTCTATCCAGTCGGCGATGAAGATGTTGGTATCGCCGCGCGCCGCGCCGTGGCGGTTCGAGGCGAAGACGAGTTTTTTGCCGTCGGGCGAGAACATCGGAAAGCCGTCGAAGCTGTCGTTGTACGTGATCTGTTCGAGGCCGGAGCCGTCAACCTTGACGACGAAGAGGTTGAAGTCGCGACTGTGGATGTCGGGGTAGTTGGAGGAGAAGATGATGCGCTTGCCGTCGGGCGTAAAGTAAGGCGCGAAGCTCGCCACGCCGAGGCGCGTCACCTGCCGCTTGTGCGAGCCGTCGGCGTCCATCACCCAGAGTTCGAGCGCGTTCGGTTCGATCAGACCTTCGGCGAGCAGCTTCTTATAATGCTCGACCTGCGCGGGCGTCTGCGGGTGGTTGGCGCGATAGACGATTCGCTTGCCGTCGCGCGAGAAGAAAGGGCCGCCGTCGTAGCCCACCTCCGTGGTCAGTCGTCGCACGTTCCGCCCGTCCGCATCCATCGTGTAGATGTCGAGGTCACCGCTCCGCATCGAAGTGAAGACGATTCGTTTGCCGTTCGTCGAGATGGTCGCTTCGGCATCGTAACCGTCCGTGTCGGTCAGGCGTTTCAAGTCAGTGCCGTCGGGCCGCGCCGTGTAGATGTCGAACGAGGGACGGATCGCCCAGACGTAACCGTGCGAGTAATCGGGTCGGGGCGGGCACTCTTTCGCAGCCGCGTGCGTCGAGGCGTAGAGCAGGCGTTTGTTGTTCGGGAAAATGTAGGAGCACGTCGTCGCGCCGTCGCCCGTGGAGACCATATGCACGTTTGATCCGTCGGCGCGCATCACGTAAATCTGGTCACACTCGCGCCCGTCGCGCTTCGACTGGAAACTCAGATGACTGCCGTCGCCGTCGAAATACGCCTCGGCGTTCTCGCCCCCGAACGTCAGTTGCCGGACATGGCGCAGATGTTTTTCGGCGGGAAGCTCAATCGGAGTTAATGCGGTTGAAGCTTGTGCGGTGGCAGGCGGCGGCGCAGTCTGTTTTGTCTGGGCGAACGCGATTGTCGCGATGAGCAGAACGCAGAGCGCGAGCGGAAAGAAAACTATTTTAGGGGAGTTCATAAAATTCAGCGGCGAATCAATAAGTGAAGAGTGACGAGCGCGGAAATCTTAACCCGTCACTCTTCGCTTGTCACCCGTCGCTGTTTCGGCTACCCGTTCTTTCTCTCGAACTCTTTCATGAACGAGACGAGCGCCTCGACGCCCTCGCGCGGGAAGGCGTTGTAGATCGAGGCGCGAATGCCGCCGACGGAGCGGTGGCCTTTGAGTCCGTCGAGTTTGGCGGCGGTCGCTTCCTGCGCAAACTTCTTTTCCAACTCTTCCGACGGCAGGCGAAACGTGACGTTCATGTTCGAGCGCGCCTCGCGGTCGGCGTGGCCGCGATAGAAATCGGTCGCGTCAATCGCCCCGTAGATGAGTTGCGCCTTCGCCTCGTTCTCGCGATTCATCCCCTCAAGCCCGCCCTTGCTCTTCAGCCACTTGCAGACGAGATTGATGATGTAGATGCCCCATGTGTTCGGCGTGTTGTAGAGCGAGTCGTTCTCGGCGTGCGTGCGGTAGTCGAGCATCGTGTGCAGGCCGTCGGGGATGCGCGCGAGCAGGTCGTCGCGGATAATCACGACGGTCACGCCCGACGGCCCCATGTTCTTCTGCGCTCCGGCGTAGATGAGCGCGTACTTTTCAACGTCCACAGGGCGCGACAAGATGTTTGACGAAGCGTCGTTGACGAGCGGCACGTCGCCGACTTCCGGCTCCGACTTCCACTCGACGCCTTCAATCGTCTCGTTCGATGTCAGGTGAACGTAGGCGGCGCGTGAATCGAGTTTCAACTCGTCCTGCGCAGGGATGCGCGAGTAGCGACTGTCGGCCATGTCCGCGACGACGTTGGCCGTGCCCTCTTTCTTCGCTTCCTTCAAAGCCTTCTTGCCCCAACTGCCCGTCAGGATGTAATCGGCGCTCCCGCCTGCGGGCAGCAAATTCATCGGCACCATCGAAAACTGCAAGCTCGCGCCGCCCTGTAAAAAGAGCACCCTGTAATTTTCCGGGATGCCCATCAATTCGCGCAGGCCCGCGACTGCACCCTGATGAATCTCGTCGAACGTCTTCGAGCGGTGGCTGATCTCCATCACCGACATCCCGACGCCGGGCAGCGACAGCATCTCTTCGCGCGCCTGTTCGAGCACCGGCAAGGGCAGCACGGCGGGGCCGGCGCTGAAGTTGAAAATTCTCTCGGTCATTGTTTCTCTCCTGATCAATCGTGAATGATAAATGGTGAATTGTTAAAGATTAAAGGCTGTTCCCTCAGCCTCTGCTTAACACTCACTATTGACCATTCGCCTCATTCGGCTTGAATCGTTTCCTTAAAATCTTTCCGGCGATGCGCGTCACGACGGAGCGCGGCGCGGCGCGACCCAACTCGACCATTAAAAAATTTCCCCACCCTGAGACGACATGACTCTTTCCGCTCGCGAGAGCGCGCAGGGCCGTCTCGACCACATCTTCGGGCGTTTGCGTGATCGAACCGGGCGGCGTGTCAGCGCCCGCGACTTTGAAAAAGTTCGTGTCGGTCGAGCCGGGGCACAGCGCCAGCACCCTGACGCCGTGCGCGCGGTTCTCTTCACGGACGGCTTCAGAGAAAGAGAGCACGAACGCCTTCGTCGCCGCGTAGGTCGCCATGAACGGCACGGCCTGAAACGCCGCGGTCGAGGCGACGTTGATGATCGCCCCGCTCCGGCGCGCGCGCATCGGCGCGAGATAACGATGCGTTAAGTCCACGAGCGCGCGGACGTTCAAATCAATCATCCCCAACTCGCCCTCAAGGTCGAGCAGCGCGAACTCTCCCACCGCACCGTAGCCCGCGTTGTTGACGAGCATCTCCACTTCAAGGCCGCGCCGCGCCGTCTCTTCAAACAAACGCGACGGCGCATCCCTCTCCATCAAATCGAGCGCGACGTACTGCGCGTCAATCTTGTGCGTTCGTTTCAACTCTTCGCACACGCCCGCGAGTTTATCTTCCGAGCGCGCGACGAGACACACATTATCGCCGCGCGCCGCGAGCTTGCGCGCGAACACTTCGCCGATGCCGCTCGACGCGCCGGTGATGAGCGATGTTTTCATCAAAGTCCAATCTCAAAAGCTATTGACGGGCGGCGACCCGCAT
Organism: Pyrinomonadaceae bacterium; assembly: GCA_049692915.1. Lineage (GTDB taxonomy): Bacteria > Acidobacteriota > Blastocatellia > Pyrinomonadales > Pyrinomonadaceae > JAIVJG01. Next base: position 247 of record JBAVPI010000357.1, on the reverse strand, counting down.
ACTCGTCAACGCTTACGGCTGTCTGATTTCAAGTAGGCTCAGTTCGATGATGTCCGCATTCTCCGCCTTCAGCCGCTCAAGCGCCTCCGTGGACGGCGCGGCTTCGAGGTTGATACGGGCGACGGCGGCCTCGGAGCCTTCAAAGATGATGTTCTCCATCTCCTGCACGTTGATCGAGGCTTCGCGTATCCGGTCGAGCACCTGCGCGAGGATGCCGGGGCGGTCGCGGTGGCGGACGACGAGCGTG
>JBAVPI010000356.1:0-3703 GCA_049692915.1 Pyrinomonadaceae bacterium | reverse complement strand
CCCTCGCCCCGCGGGCTTTTTCCCGCACGAAGCGACGAGCGCGGCGACCGCCACGATCAGTAAAAGTTGAAGGCTGAGAAGTTTGACCCCGGTTCGCATCACGAGTCTTAGACGCGGAAACCGGGCGAGACGATGCACTCTGTTATTTCGCGAAGTAGCCGCGCTTGCCGCGCGCGACGGCGTTCGGATAAGCGGGCAGACGAACGTGGATGGCACGCCAGCGCCCGTCGCGCGTCTTGTTCGTCGGGAGGTACGAAAGGCTATAGACCGTGCCGAGGTCTGCGATGACGCGCTCGTATGCGCCGGAGAGGTCTTCGAGTTTTTCCACGTCGTAGAAGACACCGCCGCCCGCGTCGGCCAACTCTTTCATGCGGTCGTGCGCGAGGTCAAAGGTTTCGGGCTGGATGTCTTCGGGGCTGAACGCTTCATACTCCGTGCTCGTCCAGATCGTGTAGAGGACGCCGTCGAACTCCTGCACGCGGCTGCGCAGTTCGTCGTACGCGACGGTCGAGCCGACGCCGGTGACGTTCGGAAGCGTCGAGTCAAGCCCGTCGCTCAACAGGATGACGGCCTGACGACGAGTGCCACGCTCATTCTTGTCTAAATACTCCGTCGCAGCGGCCAGCGCGTCGTAGAGCTTGGTGTCTCCGTTGGGCGACTCCATCCGGTTGATGGCCGCGCGCAGGGATTGCCGGTCGGTGGTGAGCGGCGAGACGACGTTGATCGTGCCCGCGAAGGTGATGACGGCGATGCGATCCTGCGGTCTGGCCGCAACGATGAAGCGCAGGGCCGACGCGCGTATCAGGTCGGTGACGCGTTTGGCCGCCGTCGAGCCGGAGAGGTCTATCAGCAACAGTAGATCGAACGGCGCGTTCGCGGCCTCGAAGTTCGTAATCTGCTGCTCGTCGTTGTCCTCGGAGAGCCTGAAATTTTCACGCGTGAGGCCGGTCAGGCCGCGCCCGTTCGCGCGATCAATGACGCTCACGTTGAGCGTCACGAGATCGGAATCCACGCGCACCACTTCGTCTTCGTCCACTTCCTGCGGCGTCTCAGGTGGACGCGGCGTGGTGGACGGGCGCGCGGGCGCTGTGCTCTCTCTTTCAACGTTGGGTGCGGGCCGTCCCTGTTGTCCCGCCTCCTCCGTCGCGGCGATATTGGTCGCCGACGAAAGCACGGAGAGAGCCACGCGCCCGCGTCCCGAAAACAGATTGACGGCGCGAGCGCCTGCCCCCCAACGCGTCTGAAACTTTCCGCGCACCGTGCGGCCCGCGTTCTGCCCCGCGTCAACGCCGTCGCCGATTACGACCGTGCCGTTCAAAGATTGCGCGGTGATTGAAGCGTCGGGCGACACGGGCATACTCAGACGCACGTCTCCCGAAATCGTCTGCGCGGAGAGACTCGACGGCACGCCTGAGACGTTAATCTCCCCTTCCGTCGTCGTTAACTTGAGTCGCGCTTGCGCCGGGACGCGGAGTTTCAAATCAACGCGTGTGGCAGGAGCGCCTGCGGCGACGCGCGCGACGCCGATGACGAGGGCGCTGTCCGACTTTTCAATCCGGACGGGTGACTTGCGGCGGGACGGCGGACGGGTTTCTCCCTCGACCACGGCGACGGTCAGATAGTTTTCATCCCAGATTTCGACCTCAAGACCGCCGCGCCGATTTTCAACACGCACTTCTCCACCGGCGGGCAGCGCAAGTTGGAGCGAGCCGGATGCGCCCCCGTTTCCGCTCTGAAGCGGCGTCCCCGAAACGGCGATGGCCGACAAGACGCAGGCCAGCAGCAGCAGTTTTATCGGTGCGATGCACTGATGTCGCGGCGCAAGTGTGTTTGTTCTTAACTTCATCACAGACCCGCCCGTTTGATGCCGGTACATGAGCAGGATGGTTGCCGCTTGAGCCGGGATAATCTGCCGGTATTTATTCGATCATGTCGAGCATCGAACCACTCGCTTCGGGTTTGCCGGGCGGCGGCGTGCTGCCCATGTCCGTCAGTCGCAGGAGCAAATTGCCGGGATTCGTGGCGTAGGAGAGTCCCTCGTCTTTGCGGACGATGCCTTCGCGAATCATCTTCTCGATAACGCCGTCGAATGTCTGCATGCCTTCGAGTTCGCCCTGATCCATCGCATCCGTGAGGCTGCGGCCTTCCGACTCGCCGCGTTCCATGTAGTCGCGCGTGCGCGCCGTGGACTTGAGAATTTCGATGGCCGCGACGCGCCCGCCGCCGTCCCCGCGAGGCAGCAAACGCTGCGAAACGATAAACCGGAAAGTCTGGCCGAGGCGTGTGCGGATCGCCTTCTCTTCGTTCTTGGGAAAGACGCCGATGATGCGGTCAACGGTCTTCGAGGCGTCAATCGTGTGCAGGGTCGAGAGGACGAGGTGGCCCGTCTCGGCGGCTTCCAGTGCGACCTCAATCGTCTCGCGGTCGCGCATCTCGCCGACGAGAATCACCTTCGGAGCTTGCCTGAGCGCGGCGCGCAACGCGAGCGCGAAACTCGGCGTATCCGAATGCAGTTCGCGCTGGTGGATGGTCGAGTTCTTATGCGAGTGAAGAAACTCGATGGGGTCTTCGATGGTCACGATGTGGAACGCCTGCGACTCGTTGATGAGGTCAATGATGGCGGCGAGCGTCGTTGACTTGCCGCTGCCGGTCGGCCCCGTCACGAGCACGAGTCCGTTCTTGATACCGGCGACCTCCTTCAAGACCGGCGGCAGATTAAAGTCGCTCCACTGCGGCGGGCTGTTGGGGATGACGCGCATCACGATGGCGTGCGTGCCCCGCTGCATAAAGATATTGACGCGAAAGCGCGCGAGACCGGGCGCGCTGAAGGAAACGTCGGTCGAACCGTACTTTTCGAGCGCCTCCGTGGAGACATCTTTGCCGCCGATGATGAGCTTGGCAATCGAGGCCGTGTGCGCCGGGAGTAGTTTTTCGAGGCCGGGCACGGGGACGCCCTGCAATTTGCCGACGAGTTCGATCTGCGGCGGTCGGCCCGGCGAGAAGATCAAATCGCTGACCTTATCCGAGACGGAAAGCATGCGTTGCAGTACGCTGATGAAATTTAAGGCGGGCGGCGCTGTAGGCGTCGAAGGCATTGGCGGTGTGCTCATCGAGTGTTGCTCCGAATTAATGTCGTGTGTGATTTGGCTCGCGGTGTTACTGTCAAACGGGAGGCGTCGGGAGCCGCGCCGGGACGGGCGTCACGGCAACCCAGCGCGTGAAGCGTCGAGACTCCCGTTAATGTTGTAACCGAAAATACACACGGAACGCAAACAACCGCGCTTCACATATCGTACATCAGAGTGGCGTGAGGCGCGCAGGGCGGTGAATCGAAGATCGTGAAAAGCCGCTCGCGCGAACATCGGGAAGGGAGGCGCTTTCGAGATGGCAACCTACAGAGACCCTGTGAGAGTTTTTGCCCCGCTGGAAGTGGTTGAGCGTCTGCTGGAAATACGTGCTGAAGCAGGCTACTCGCCGGTAATTTTTTTACGCTCGGCAGACGATCTGGCGGCGTACTTTGATGCCTACGGCTTCGATGTGGTGGCACTAGCGGATAGCGAAGCCGAGTTCGACGCGGAATTCAACTACGGTAAATATCGCGCGCCGATTGCGCCCGGCGGCGATCACGCGCACTGTTCGCCGACGGCGCATTAACCGGAAAAAGTTAGACGCACAAAGAATCAAGGCCGCCGAGAGGGTATCT
>JBAVPI010000355.1:0-17735 GCA_049692915.1 Pyrinomonadaceae bacterium | reverse complement strand
GCAGACGCTCGCCGACTTTGAGAGGCTGCGCGACTCCGTCCGACGGCTTCACATTATGAGCGACGACCGTCGCGAGCAGGCCGCTCTTGCGCGCACGCAAACATTCGGCGATGAACTCCAGCGCGCGTGCGCCCGCGCCGTCTTCGTGCAGGCTTTCAAGCAGCACGCGCACGACGCCGTTGCAGCCGAGGCCAAGTCCCCATACGATGTCTTCGTCGCCGCGTGTGTCGTAGTCAACCGTCAGGGCAGCGCGAGACGCCATCACCTGCGCGGCGCGCTCCGTCACGTCTCGCTCCAGACAGCCGCCACTGATCGTGCCCGTGGTGTTGCCGCGCTCCGTGATGAGCATGCGCGCGCCGGGACGCCTGTAGGCAGAGCCTTCGACCATGACGACGGTTGCCAACGCCATGCGCTCGCCTCTCGCCCGCGCTTCGACGTATGCGTCAACGATTCTTTGTAGCTCGTTCATGCGAGCGCTCCCTTACCCAGAAGCTTGTCGGGCGTAATCGGCAGATCACGCACGCGCACACCCGTCGCGTGATAGACGGCGTTGGCGATGGCCGCCGCCACGCCGACGATGCCGATCTCGCCCGCGCCTTTAGCTCCGATAGGACTGGCGTACTCGTCGAAGTTCTCCAATATGATGATATCCATCTGCGGCACGTCGGCGTTAACGGGGACGTGATATTCGCCGAGGTCTTGATTCACGATGCGCCCGAAATTTTTGTCGAGCACCGTTTCTTCCATCAATGCCATCCCTAACCCCATGACGATGCCGCCGCGCATCTGCGATTCGGCAAGCTTCATATTCATCACGCGCCCGATGTCATAGACGCCCGCGAAGCGCGTCACACGCACCTCGCCGAAGTCCGGGTCAACGCGCACCTCCGCGAACTGCGCGCCGAAGGAGTGCGAAGAGTGCTTCTTCTCCTTATCGTTGAACTGCATGTCGAAGCTGTCTTCAACCTCTTTCATGCCCGCGCGCGTCAGAATCTCCTTAAAGGTTTCCCCCTTCGACGCATTGCTCGCCAGCGAAAGACGACCGTCTTTGACCACGACTTCATCGGCAGCCGCGCCGTAGAGCGGCGAACGCTTGTCGGCGCGCGCAATCTCTTTCAGCTTGGTGATGGCCGCACGCCCCGCACCTTGAATGGCGCTGCCGACGGACATCGTTGTCGTCGAGCCGCCGGTGACGAATGCTTTCGGCAGGTTGGTGTCGCCGATGTCAACGCGCACGCGCTCGACGGGCAGACCGAGCGTGTCGGCGGCAATCTGCGTCAGCACCGTGTAAGCACCCGTGCCGAGATCGTGCGTGCTGCTCTCGGCGATGGCCGAACCGTCCTGCTGTATGCGGACGCGCGCGGAAGACGGAAAGTGATTGACCGGATAGACGGCCGTCGCCATCCCCATCCCCACGAGGTAGCGACCGTCGCGCATCGAAGCGGGCTGAGGCTTGCGGCGCGACCATCCGAACAGTTCCGCACCTTTACTGTAAGACTCTTTCAAGAGCTTCGTTGACCAAGGCAACTTCTCGTCGGGGTCTGTGTCCGCGTGATTGACGAGGCGAAGCTTGATCGGGTCTATGTTGAGCTTGTAGGAGAGTTCGTCGAGCGCGGATTCGAGCGCGAACATGCCCGGAGTTTCGCCGGGCGCGCGCATGTACGTGGGAGTGCCAACGTTGAGTGGGACGAGACGCTGCGACGCGCGGAAATTTTCCGTCGCGTACATCATGTGCGTCGCCTTGCTGAACGGCTCGACGTATTCATCGTAAACAGAAGTATGCGAGATGCCTTCGTGGATGATGGCCGTGAATTTTCCGTCGCGGCCTGCGCCGACGGCGACGCGCTGCTCTGTTTCGGCGCGGTGGCCCATGTTCGAGAACATCTGCTGGCGCGTGGTGGCGAGACGGACGGGACGTTTCACTTCTCGCGCCGCCGCCGCCGCCAGAGGGACGTGCGCCCAGACAGTGCCCTTACCGCCGAAGCCGCCGCCCGTGAACTTGCAGATGACGCGCACGTTCTCTTCAGGGACGCCGAAGGTCAGGGCCATCGTGTGGCGCACGCCGTAGGTGTATTGCGTCGCGTCATAAACCGTGAGTTTGTCGCCCTCCCAGACGGCGGTCGTCGCGTGCGGCTCCATCGGGTTGTGATGCTCGGTCGGTGTGCGGTAAGTCTCGTCAACTTTCACGACAGCCGCACTCAACCCCGCGTCCGGATTGCCGCGCACGGAGTCCGCAGGCTTGCCCGCGACCTTGCCCTTCGGCGGTTTCGCTTTGCTTCGCTCGCGCTCGATGTCTGTGGCGGGCGGCTGCTCTTCGTATGTGACGCGCACGAGTTCCGCGCCCCTGCGCGCCTGTTCCAACGTCTCCGCGACGACCATAGCGATGTACTGACCGCTGTAGTACACGACCGGACTTTGCATCGGGACGCGACGCCCCGCAGCGTCTCCTTCAGCCGGATTCGTGGGGACGGGTTTGAGCTTCGGCGCGTTCTCGTGCGTCATGACGTGCAGGACGCCGTGCGCTTTCTCCGCCGCGCTTCTGTCTATGCTCTTGATGCTGCCGCTGGCGATGGTCGAGCCGACGAGGACTGCGTGCGCCATTTTTTCAAGCGGCCACTCGACGGCGTAACGCGCCGTGCCCATCACCTTCGCGCGCCCGTCCACGCGATTGATCGGCTGCCCCACGACTCCCTTGTTCTGCGTCGTCGCCTGATTGTTTCCTTGCTTCGCGCTCATGCCGCACCTCCCGCTTTTCCGTTCGCCACATCGTTCAAGATTCTCACGACCGCGCGCCTCGCCATCTCGATCTTGAAGGCGTTGTGCTTGTGCGGTACTGCGCCGCGCACCGCCGCGTCAGCCGCCGCTTTGAAAGTCTGCTCGTTAGCAGACGCGCCCGTTAAGATTTTCTCCGCGTCGAGCGCGCGCCAAGGTTTATGCGCGACGCCGCCGAGCGCCAGTCGAGCCGCCGCGATTTTTCCATTCTTCACATCGAGCGCCGCCGCAACGGAGACGAGCGCAAACGCATACTGCGCCCTGTCGCGTACTTTCAAATAACCCGAACGCTTCGCGAAGGCCGAGGCGGGCACATCAACCGCGACGATCAATTCATCCCCTTGCAAATTGGTATCAACTTCGGGCGTGTCGCCCGGCAGACGATGAAAGTCCGTCATCGGAATCTCGCGCGGGCCTCGCGGGCCTTCAACACGGATCACGGCATCGAGCGCGGCGAGCGCGACGCACATATCCGAAGGATGCGTGGCGATGCATTTGTCGCTCGCGCCGAGGATGGCGTGAATGCGGTTGAAGCCGGGAATGGCGGGGCAGCCGGAGCCGGGCGCGCGCTTGTTGCAGGGAAAGGCCGTGTCCATGAAGTAATAACAGCGCGTGCGTTGCAGGAGATTGCCGCCCACGGTCGCCATATTGCGCAGTTGCGGCGAAGCGCCCGCGAGCAGAGCCTCCGAGAGCACGGGGAAACTTTCGCGCACGAGTTTGTTTCTCGCCACCTCGCTGTTGCTGACGAGCGCGCCGATGCGCAAGCCCGTCGGCGTCTGCTCGATTTTTTTCAGCGCGAGGCGATTGATGTCAATCAGTTCGTCGGGTTGCTGCACGTTCATCTTCATTAAATCAATGAGGTTCGTGCCCCCCGCCAGAAATTTCGCGTTGCCGTGAGCGGCAATCTCCCGCACGGCCTCGGCCTGTTCGGTCGCGCGTTTATATGTGAACGGCTTCATTACCCTTTATCTCCCGGTCTTCCCTGTGAGCCAATCAGAATCGTTTGCACCGGAACGCTCTCGCGCCGCGCCCCCATTTTTCTACTTCGTCGCGCGCACCTCTTCGATGGCGGCGACGATGCCGTTATAAGCTCCGCAGCGACAGATGTTGCCGCTCATACATTCGCGCACGCCCATTCCTTCTGGGCATCCTTCCCTGAGGAGTCCGGCGGCGGACATAATCTGGCCCGGCGTGCAGTAGCCGCACTGAAATCCGTCGTGCTTGATGAAAGCCTCCTGCAAAGGATGTAGAGTCTCACCATTAGCGATTCCTTCGATGGTCGTAATCTCCACACCGTCGTAAGCAGCGGCAAGAGCCAGACAGGAGTTGATGCGATGCCCGTCGGCCAGCACCGTGCACGCGCCGCACTGTCCGCGGTCACAACCCTTCTTCGATCCGGTGAGTCCGACTCTTTCTCTCAACGCATCGAGCAGCGTCACCTGCGGCTCAAGCCGTAGAGGATAACTCTTGCCGTTGACACGCAAGTTGACGGGCAGCACGCCCGCCGCCCCTGCCTGAGTTGAAGTTGAGCTTGCGGACGTTGCGGTTTGAGCGAAGACGTTCAAGCGATAGCTCAGAAGCAGATTCGCCGCCGCGATGCCGCCGCCGGTCAGCAGTGCATGTTTCAGGAAGCGCCGACGCGCCTCACCATCCTCCGAGAGAAAAGTCTCTATCTCTTCCGGCTCCGCGCCGTCGGCAATCAACAATTCACTGTCCACGGCGTCCAGCAAGGCAAGAAAGCCTTCATACTCATTTTCCCATCCCATGACGCGCTCCTTAATGTTGCTCAGCGAGTAGCGGCTGTCCCCTCTCGCAAAACGAAACTCCCGAATCCAAGTCCGGCGATTGAACATGGCAAACACTTCCGCAACGGAAGTTTTCGGCCCTTGTGACCGGATGACGTGCCCGCGCAGTTTTTCAAGCTGCCGTGAGTCCAGTTTGAATGCATGTTGTTTGAGGAATACTGCGTAATGAATATCGCTTTTTTATAACGAAAGTGGAACACCGGGTTGCCGCGCCTGTCCGCCGTATGGAAATGGCGCAGGGTTTCGCTGTATAAGTAGTTCGTGAAAGCCGTTTGAGAATCCGCACGCTTCAAAACAATTCTTACGATCAGACCAGAACAACATGCAAAACTTACGTGTCAAAGATAACGCCGATCTGAAGTCGAATTTCGAGGTCATGCTACGTGCATGGTGGCCTTCAATCCGGAGTCTGATGGATGCGGTGGTGCGTGATTCGTGCGTGGAAGGGACGCTGTTGCGTGAGATGTCGAGTTACCATCTGGAGACGGGCGGTAAGCATCTGCGCGCCATCCTTCCCTTGTTGATTGCCGAAGCTTTAGGAGAAGACCCGGCCCGCATCGTTCCCTTCGGAGCCGCGTGCGAGATGCTGCACAATGCTTCTCTGATTCACGACGACCTACAGGACGGCGACGCCTTTCGTCGCGGGCAGCCGACCGTGTGGAAGAAATACGGGATGGCTCAAGCCATCAACCTCGGCGACGCGATGATCGCCCACACGATTCTCCTCATGCAACGGCTGGAAGTTCCGGCGGCGTTGCGTGAGCAGGCGACGAACAGGGTGCTGCTGGAAATGCTGCGGGTCATTGAAGGGCAGGTTCAGGAGTTGGAGTTAAAGAGCAGAACCGACGTGAGCCTTGCGGATTACATGCGAATGGTTGAAGGCAAGACCGCGAGGCTTTTCTCTCTTCCGATGAGCGGTGCGGCGCTGCTGTGCGGCGTCTCGGAAGAAGTGCAGGATGGATTGATCGAGGCGGCGGGCCACATCGGAGTGCTCTTTCAGATTCAAGACGACATCCTCGACATTTACGGGGTGAAGGGGCGCAACGTTTCCGGCAGCGACATCGGTGAAGGCAAGCGGAGCGTGCTCGTGGTGCATTGTCTGGAACAGATCAGCGCCGCGGAGGCCGAATGGCTCAAGGCCGTGCTTGATAAACCCCGCGACCAGACCGGCGCGGACGACATAGCCGGAGTCATGGCTCTGTTTGAGCGTTCAGCCTCTCTCGCGTTTGCGCGCGAGGAGATGTCGCGCCGCAGAACCGCTGCGCTTGAAGTGCCCAGCCTCGCTCCCTACCCGCTCTTGGTGAAAATGCTCGGTGAAGCCTGCGACATCTTCCTCAAGCCAACTGCTTCAATCGCCTGAACCCGAACTTCACAATCAAAAGGGTCGAGTTGAAATAGAAGATTGAAAGCGATGAAGTAAGACACGCAAGAATCTGCTCAGCCACATCACCGGCAATTTTCCTTGCCACGAATTATGCATAGTGATATAAATTCAGCCGCAAGCGACGCTTCCGATCATTTGGGAGCGCTCAGAGTCAGCAACTCGTCCTCAGAAAACGGCGACTGGCTCAAACTCAAGCGTTCTACAGCCACAAGTATGAAGGAGACCGAATATGAACGAAACCAAAGCAATATTGGAGCCGAAAGATATCACCGACATCCGTCGTGAACAAGAAGCTCCGCTGACCGAGTCAATGGAGAAAGAGTTGACCGATGAGCAACTTCTCCAACTCGCCGAAGGCTCCTGCTCATGGGGCGCTAACTGCAAGGGTTAATAAGCAACCACAACTGCTCGCGGCGTGAAGACGTAAATCGCGTCGCGAGCATTGTATTTCGCCGACAGAGATGCAACAGGCCGCGGCGATTTCACCTTAGCCTTCACCCGTCAAGACCGGAGCGGGGGTTGAGTTCTTAAGTTAGAAATCTCGTTATTCTTTTCACTTCATCCTGACCCGCATCAATTTCTCATGCAAGACGAAAGCAGCCTTAGAGTTGATGCGTCTTTAGATGCTGTTAAGTCCCGCCTGCCTCCCCTTCTGGTGTCCGAAGAAAACTTTGCTCACATCCTTCAACTAGCCGGGACGTTGCCCGATTTCGCGGTGGATTTTTTCGGCTTTGAGTGTCGGCTCGGCGCGGAAACCCATTCGGCAGACTGTGCGCTGAACCTCACGCCGGACGGAGCCAGAATGCTCGCCGGTCGTCATCCGATTTCTCCACCGCGCGAACTTCAAAACGGCCCTTGGGAGAAGCTACGCAGTTTTTATGAGGTCTGGGGCGACACGCGCGAACAGCCCTATGAGGATGCACGTGCCACATGGCTTGAGTTCGACACTTCGACGAATGGAGCAGGAGTGTCCGCGCCCAACCTTCTTTTCGGATACTGGCCTCAAGAGGCGCAACGACCGCCCGAATGGGTTGTAGATACGGTCATTCCTCTATTGCTTGGAGGCTCGATCTCTCCGAAGTTTCGGCACAACATCGCACGCTGTCTTGAGGCTCGCCCGCCGGAAACGAAAGACTTTCAGATCGGGGTGATGTTCTCAAGAAACATACAGGCGGCGCGACTCTGCGTCTTTGATCTGCCCGACGGCGAAGTTTTTTCCTATCTGGAAGAGGTCGGGTGGGACGGCAACCGCGACGAACTAGCCGATTATTTAGAAGCCTTTCGCCCTTACTCGGACTTCGTCGGGCTGCATCTGGACATCGGTGAAAAAATTTACCCGCACATCGGCATCGAACCCAATTTCGTAGCGAGTTGCTGGGCCAGACAGCCGCACATGGAGCCGCGCTGGCACGGACTCTTCGAGCAATTGTTGAAACGCGACCTGTTGGTTCCTGAAAAGAGGGATGCGCTGCTGGCGTGGACAGGTCATCAGAGTCTCACGTTAGGAGACGAGGAAGTCCTCCTGCTTCGAGGGTTGAGCCACGTCAAGGTCGTCACACGTCCCGGCGCACAGACAATTGCCAAGGCTTACTTCGGCATCGGGCATCGTCCTCTGGGAACTCCGGCATGAAGGGCAATGACGCGACAGACCTTTCGGCAACAGCGGGTTCCGCTTTGTCCTTCCTCCTGAACGCACAGCAACGGGAAGGCGCTTGGAAGGACTTTCTTCTTCCAGCCGGAAACAGCAACGTCTGGGTGACAGGCTTTGTCGGCAGTGTGCTGGCGGCCCTCGACGTAGCGGAGGCGCGCAGGGCGGCGCTTGTTGGCTGGCGATTCCTCGAAGGGGTCAAGACCAGAGACGGAGGCTGGAGCTATAACCCGTCCGTGCCCGGCGATGCCGACAGCACGCTCTGGGGTCTGCTCCTCGGAGAAACGCTCGGCGTCGAAAGTTCGGATTCCTTCCGGCAGGCGTCCATGTTTCTGGAGCGTCACCTGCGCGACGACGGCGGCATCGCCACCTACGAATCACCGTCTCAGGTGCGGAGTTATATCGGACTCCCGCCGTTCGTTTCTTTTGATGGCTGGACGCAATCACACGTCTGCGTGACGGCTGCCTGCGCCAACCTCGAAACGCACCGGCAACGTCTTCAACAGTATCTCTTGCAGAAACAGACGGACGAGGGAAAGTGGATTGCCTACTGGTGGTTTGATGATGAATACTCGACGGCGGAGGCTGTGGCTGCGCTCGTCGGAAAAGGTCGCACGGCGGACGGGTGTACGGCGGAGATTGCCGGTTGCGTCGAGCGCGCCGTCGCGTGGGCGCTTGAGCGTAACGAGATTCTGACGGCTGTTGAGGGCGCTGCCCCGCCCGCGTTTGCCCTCGCGCACACGCTTCGGATTCTGGCCCGTGCGGGGCAATCGTCGAAGGTGCGGGACGCTCTCGGCAAAGGGTTAGCGCGGCTGGTCGAATGGCAAAGGCCGGACGGCTCATGGCCTCCATCGGCGAGACTGCGGGTTCCGCGCCCCGATGCCATCAACCCGAACGTCGCGGACGAGTGGACGATGTGGGCAGGTATGCCGCAGGTTGCTCCGACTCTGGAGAACGTCTTGAAGCATACCTTCTCCATTTATTCACCGGATCATTACGGCGTCTATACGACGGCAACCGTCATGCGCGCTCTGCATGAGTCCACGCTCTCGTCCAACGGGAAGTTTTCTGTCGGCGCGTCGGCGTTGCCGGTAACTCTTGATACGATTTCGGGGTAAAATCTGCTGCGATGATGCCACAGGAAACAGTTCTCGCAAATCAGGTGACGGACGCCGCGATCAATCAGCTTCGTCAGCGCGGATGGATTAAGCTGCGCGGAGTCGTCCCGCCCGCCGAGATAGAGAAGTGCCGTCCCGATATTCAAGAATACGTGATGCAACGGCGGCAAAGTTTGAACGCACAGGAGCAGTCGCTGGGAGCGAGCGCGACGACGAACATGTTCCGTCTCAACGATGCTCCAAAGGCTGTTTACGAATTCGTCACATCGCCTTTGCTCGGCGAAATTGCCGGGCGGCTTTTGGATGTCGAGGCCGTAAGGTTTCTGCATTTCTGCGGCTTCTTCAAAGCCGGAGGCGGCGCGCCGACCCCTTGGCATCAAGACCTCACATACATTCCGCTCGACACGGACAAGGTGCTCTCAATCTGGATTCCTCTCACCAGAATCACAACGGATATGGGCGTGCTCGTCTTTGCCGAAGGATCACATTTGCAGGGTCAGTTGGATGGCGGACATCATGCCTTGAAGGGGTTCCCTCTCGTGCAGACCGGGAGTCTTGAGGTGGGTGATGTTTGCGTGCATACGGGTTGGACGCTGCATAGCTCTCTGAAGAACACGAGCACGCAGATGCGCGAGGCTATCGCCATTCTTTTCTACAGCGACGGGGCGCACGTCGAGACGCGCGGCGATGTTCCTTTCATGCGATGCATTATGAATGACTGCTTCCCCGGCCTCGCCGCCGGAGACGTGGCGAACGGGCCGTTGAATCCCTTAATCTACACGCGACCGCGTGGTTGAGTTGAAGCGTCTATGTTTCCAACGCAACCGGCAAGACATAAAAAGCCTTGGAGAGAATGAGGTTTCTGTGAACGTCAATACGCTAACCGATCAAGTTCCGGACATCTCCGGTGTTTACCGGATTTCCGACGCGCAGGTTGAAGCCTTTCGCGGCGATGGTCACGTCAAACTCGGCGGTGTCTTCACTACTGAGGAGGTGGAAGTTTACCGCGAGCACTTCCGGCGTGTCGTCGAGAGCAACAGCGACGGCAGCCACGGGATGGAGCAGAGGGTGGCGGGCGCGGCGAAGAACTGGAAGTTCGTCAACAACCTCTGGGCGCTGGACGAAGCCGTGCGACGGTTCGTCCTGAGCCGTCGTCTGGGCCGGATGGCCGCCGACCTGATGGAAGTTGACGCCGTGCGACTCTTCCGAGATCAGTCCTATTTCAAAGGCCCGCAGGGCGCTAACACGCCTTGGCATCAGGACGCCTATTTCATGCCGCTCGATACGGAGAAAGTCCTGACGATGTGGATTCCGCTGACGGACATCACGCCCGACCTTGCCCCCATGAGTTATGTCACGGGTTCAAACCGTGCGGGCTACATGGGGACTTCCAACGGCGACAACGCTTCGATGGATAGCTTTGAAGAGAAGGTGCGCTCCGAAGGCTTCGAGGTTTTCAACTACGGGACATTCCAGACGGGCGACGTGGCCGTGCATTCCGCTTGGACGCTCCACAGTTCGCGCACCAACACGTCGCCCCTCATGCGAGAGGCCATCGTCATCGTCTATTTTGCCGACGGCGCGCGTTTGATAGAAGACCCGCCGCTGACACCCACGACTCCGCCTCAGGAGTTCTATGCCAGACTTATTCGCCAGCAAAATCGTCAGACTTCATTGCCCGGATTGAAGTCCGGCGACCTCGCCGCAGGGACGATGACGCCCCTCGTTTACAGTCGCTCGTGGGATGAAGCGTGATAGTTGAGGGGAGAGGGTCAATGATAGAGGAACACGACCTGACAGGCTCTGATGATGAAACAGACGGAGCATTCCGGCGCGGGCGTGAAATTAAAAGCGCCGCCGAGATCGGGTTTGAAGACCTCATCGCTCCACTCACGACCGGGAAATTCTTAGCCGAATACTGGGAGAAGAAGCCGCTCGTCAGCAGCGGCAGACCGCCTGAGTTCTTTGCCCCGCTCTTTTCCATCCGCGACATAGATCGCGCCATCAGCTTTTTCAAGCCCAAACCCGGTCGCATTGATCTCGTCACCGAGCAGGGCTTCGTGCGCGATAATTTCTTGGGGCCGGACGGCACGGCGAACATCAATCTGGTGATCGAGAGTTATCTCAAGGGCAGCACCATCGTGCTGAGCGGGTTGGAGCAGACGTGGGAACCGCTCGCCATCTTTGCCGGTAAGCTGGAAGGAAGTCTGAATCATCCGGTGGCGATGGCCGTCTATTTCTCGCCGCCAAACTTTCAGGGCGTCAAACCTCATTACGACACGCAGGAAAATTTCCTGCTTCAAGTTGAAGGCTCGAAGCAGTGGACGGTCTATCCACCGGTTTTCGACCTGCCGCCCGTTGAAGGTTCCTACGCCACCGTGCCGAGGGAAAAACTCTCCGAGCCGATTTGCGAGACGGTGCTACAGCCCGGCGACGCGCTCTACATTCCCAGAGGCTTTGTCCATGAAGGAATCGCGGGCGATAAGCCGTCCCTGCACATCACGGTGGATATTCACGTCCGCACATGGCACGACTTTTTAACCGACGCGCTCAGCGCGATGGCGGAACGTAACCCGCATTTCCGGCGCGCACTCCCTGCGGGCTTTCTCAATAACGAGGGAACGATGCGGTCGCTGACGGACGAGTTCGACGAGTTGATGGAGACTCTGCGCCGTGACGCGAATGTTAGAGATGCCGTGTGGAAGCATACCGAGGCGCTTGCCGTCAGAAAGCCGCCGCCCGCCGACGGACATTTCGCGATGCTTGACGCGGAGATCGGCCCGGAGACGATGTTGAAGAAGCGTCGCACATCTCTCGTGAGGGTTTTTCAGGAAGAGGGCATGGCGGGCATACAGTTCTCCGGCAATCATGTCTTCGGCCCGTCCAAGATTTTCGAGGCGCTGAAGTTCATCGCAGAGTCCGACATCTTCACACCGGCGACTCTGCCCGGCGCGCTCAACGAAAATGAAAAACTCGTGCTCATCCGCCGTTTGGTGCGTGCCGGACTCCTGACGCTCGCTTAGAAGCCGACGCGGATACGCGTGCGCGGCGCGTCCGTCCGGCTCTGCACAAAAGGGAAAATCTTTCTATATGTCCGCCACGCGTAAAGAGTCGGCGCAAGCGATGAGGCTGGAAGATTTACTTCATCCGATGACGACGACGCAGTTTTTCGGCGAATACTGGGAGCAGCGCCCGCTGCTGGTGAGAGGCGAGCGCGGACGTTTCTCGAATATCTTTTCGTCGAAAGATTTGGGTCGCGTTCTGCACTACCTGCGCCCTCAGCCGCCGGACGACATGAAACTCGTCAAAGGCATCAATCATTACAGTCTCAACTGGATCAACTTCGACGGCTCGCCCCGGCTGGATGCGGTGCGCAACGCATGGCGCGAGGGCTACACGATCATCATCAACGAGTTGCAGAAAAGCTGGGAGCCGGTCGCGCTGCTCACCGCGTCTCTGCACGAACAACTGCATCACACGGTTGACGCCAACCTCTACTATTCGCCGCCGCACACCAACACGTCGGCCCCTCACTTCGACGTGATGGATGTCTTTATCCTTCAAGTAGAAGGCAGCAAGGTTTGGGATGTCCACGAGCCTGTCATGGAACTCCCGCTGTTTGGCGATAAGACTGCTGTGTCGCCGGATCGCGTGCCGCCGCTCGTCATGTCCGAGGAGCTTCAAGAGGGCGACCTGCTCTATCTGCCGCGCGGTCATGTGCATAATCCGAGGACGACGAGCGATGCTTCGCTTCATCTGACGGTGGGCGTCAACGTCACGACGTGGATAGACCTTTTCTCCGCCGCCGTCTCCGCTGCCAGAAACGACATTCGTTTTAGAAGGGCGCTGCCTCCGGCGTTTCTCGACGCGCCTGCGGGTATGCATGAGAAGTTTCGCGGCCTGCTCGACGAGTTGCCGTCCCATCTTGAGATGGACGGAGCATTGAGCCGCCTCGCCGAGCAGTTGCTGGTCGAGACGACGCCTCCGCCCGGCGACGAGCATCCCACGGCTGAAGACGACTTGAACGCGAAGACGCTCCTTGCGCGCCGCAGCGGGGTGATTTGTCGTGCGATTGAAGGTGCGGGATACGCGGTCATTCAGTATTCGGGCGGGAAAATTTTAGGCCCTGAAAAAATCGGCGCGGCCCTGCGTTATATCGCACAGAATCACATGTTTTCAATTCGTGATCTGCCGGGTAATTTGACCGAGATGGAAAAGCTCGTGTTGGCGCGGCGACTGGTTCGCGGAGGTCTTCTGGAATCGAGGGGGGACGGGTGAGCACCGTCGAGTCGGGACGCGAGAACGCCCTGCACCGCATCGTCTCCGACGCTTCTACCCTCTCGGAGCGTCTGCAAGGCGCTTACATGCCTGTTGATAGTTTCGAGAGTGCGCAGCTTGCGGAAGCGCGTCTGGAAAAGTGGCGTGAGCGCGCGGCGCAGGGTGCGCCTCAACTCTTCGAGCAACGGCTGGCATGGCTTGGAACTACGCCGGAGCAGGTGCGCGGTCTTCTCGGAGACGTGCGACTGGACGGTGATCCGCCACCGTGGTCGCAAGTCTTCACGCGAGCGATGGCCGCCTCCCCCGATGCGAGCGTTTGCACACTCGCAGCATCTCATCCCTTCGGAACGATTCTCAGCCCTTTCGTTCAGACGGGCCTCGACAGTTTCGTGCCCGCCTGTCGCTCCGTCTTCTCGCAGGGGATTCTGGAGAGCCTGACGGACGACCTTTTCCGGCAGTTGAGCTACCTTGCGGCCCCCGCGCTTTATCTGGAGTTTGCTACCTACCGCTCGGCCCTCGGCCACTCAGAAAATGCGCTCCCCGGCGAGACGAGGCTCTACGAATCCTTCACGGCAAGCTTACTTCAAGACGGTCTCCGCGACTTTTTCTCACAGTATCCGGTGCTGGCGCGGCTGCTCTCCATCAGCACGGATTACTGGGCGCAGAACGTCTCGGAGTTGGCGTTGGCGTTGACGGATGATCTGCCTGACATCCGCAGAGTCTTCGGCGGCGAGACCTCACCCGAACGCGTCATCGCCGTGACCCCCTCGCTTTCCGATACACATGACGGAGGCAGGACAGTCGCTCTCCTTGAGTTCGACAACGGCTTGACGCTCATCTATAAACCGCGCGACATCGGCATCGAGAAGGCTTGGTTCTCCCTGCTCGCATTTTTGAATGAGCATGGCCTCGGCTTTCACATTCTGAAAGTGCTGGATCGGGAGGGGCACGGGTGGGTCAAAGCTGCCGTGCACGCTCCCTGTCGGGATACGGGTGAGGCGAAAAATTTCTACGTCCGCGCAGGGATGCTGCTGGCTGTGCTCTATATGTTGGAGGCTTCGGACTGCTTCTTCGAGAATGTTGTCGCGTGCGGGGCGTACCCTGTGCTGATTGACATGGAGACGCTGATGCATCACGTCTTCAAGCGGAGCGCGGAGCTTGCACCGGCGGACGAGTTGGCCGACGACATCGCGTCCGGCTCGGTGTTCAGGATAGGGTTTCTGCCGTTATGGGAGACGAGCGCGGAGGGAATCAGCATAGACATCAGCGGCCTCGGCGCGAAGTCAGGGCGGATCACGCCTTACCGGCAAAGGCGCTGGCTGCATGTCAACACAGATGCGATGCTGCTTGAGCACGAGCCGATTTACGTTGAGTCGGAAAATCACATCCCGCGACTCGACGGCGTTGCTCTGAATGCCCACGATTACACCGATGAGATCGTGTCTGGCTTCCGGCAGACGTATGAACTGCTGACGCGGCTGCGTGCGGAGTTGTCGGCTGAGGACGGGCTGATAGAGAACATCGGGCGGCAGGAAATCAGGATACTCTTTCACGCGACGCGCATCTATGGATTGCTGCAAAAGCGTCTCTGCGCCCCGCGCCACATGAGAAGCGGAGTGGAGCGCAGCATTGAGACGGACGTGCTCAGCCGTTTCTATCTGGGGTCGCCGGAAAAATCCCGCCTCTGGTATATCCTCGAAGCCGAAATCGCCGGTATGGAATGCCTCGACATTCCACGCTTCGCAGTGCCCGCCGACAGCAGGTCGCTGCCCCTGCCGACAGGCAAGAAGATTGAAGACGCTTTCGAGGAGACGGCATTGGAGCGACTGCGGCGAAAACTCTCGCGGCTCAACCGGGCAGATTTGGAAGTACAAATTGAATTCATCCGCGCCTCTCTGCGCATCTCGGATATCTCTATCGTCCACACGACCCCGGAGGCAGACGCGGAGAAGTGGCAATCGCAGGAGACAGTCCTTCTCACATGCGACGAGTTCGCAGGCGAAGCTGCCGCTATCGCTGCTGAGATTGAACAGCACGCCATCGTCTCTGCGGACGGAAGCGCCACGTGGATTGCTCCGCAACTACTGCCCCGCTCCAGCCGCTACGAACTCCGTTCCCTGCGCATGAATCTCTACGATGGACTCGCGGGAGTCGCACTCTTTTTTGCGGCGCTTGAGCACGTGTCGGGAAGCGGGCGGCGTCTCGCAACCGCGGCCCTTAAGCCTCTGAGAAAATTCCTCGCGACGGCTGATACGAGTCTGATGATCAGAGAGGGTTACACCCTCGGCGCGGCGACGGGCATCGGCTCGTTCGTCTATGTCCTGAGCCGGTGCGCGCTCTTCTTACAAGATTCCTCGCTGCTGCTGGATGCACGTGCGGCGGTGGAAAAAATCACGCCTGAATGGATCGCTGCCGACGACGCTTACGACGTAACTTCCGGCGTCGCGGGTGCGATTCTCAGCCTGCTCGCGCTGCACGAAGCGACGAGTGATCGCGTCGCGCTTGAGCGGGCCATCCTGTGCGGAGATCATCTGCTCCGAAGGCGAGAGGCGAACGAAGGCGGCGCGGCATGGCGCTCGGCGAACGGAAGATTCATGACCGGCCTCTCTCATGGCGCTGCCGGAATCGCGCTCGCGCTGCTGCGCCTCTCGGTCGCGTCGGGCGCTCAAAGGTTTCGCAGTGGAGCCGTAGAGGCAATCGCCTACGAGGATTCCGTGTTCGACGAGACGGAGAGGAACTGGCCTGACTTTCGCCATGCCGCGGAGGGCCGTCCCGTCTTCATGAACACATGGTGTCACGGAGCACCCGGCATCGGTCTGGCACGGTTATCGGGTCTCTCGATTCAAGATTCAACGGCAGTCCGGCGAGACATCGAAGCGTCTCTCGGCACGGTGTTGTCCGGCGGGATTGGTGAAAAGGACGGCTTGTGTTGCGGGAATCTGGGGCGGGCCGACCTGCTGCTCGCGGCCTCTGCGCTGCCGAAGTATGCGGAGCTTGAGCGTCGCGCCGTTCAACTGGGTTCCGTCGTGGTTGCCGGATCACGCCAGTCCGGTGGCTACCGGCTGTCGGGTCGTTCGGCGCAGGATTTCTTCGACCCTTCGTTTTTTCAAGGTCTGTCGGGTATCGGTTATCAGATGCTACGGCTGGCACACCCCGGCGCGCTGCCCTGCGTACTTGTCTGGGAGTGATGGGGAAATCAACGCAGATGCACAACGCGACGGAATCGCTCACGACATGGCTCGCACGCGCGGCGACGCCGGATGCGACGGGATGCGAGTCCGTCACCGAACAGGCGATTGCCTTGCTTGAGCAGGCCTGCGTGCATCTTCCGTCACTGCTAGAGAGTGGCGTTGACCCCGTCAAACGCCTGAAACTTCTGCGATCCAATCCGCCGGAAACCATCAACGACTATTACCGCGAGCTACTCTCCATCTTTGCGGAGGCGGGCGACCGCCACACGGCTTGCTTTCTGCCGGAGCCGTTCGCCGACCGGGTGGCATTCCTGCCCTTCCTCGTTCGCGAGTTCTTCGACGCAGGCCAACCACGTCTCTCCGTCGTCGCTTCCGCGCACGATGAGTTACGTCCCGGCGCGACGCTCGTTTCATGGAACGATGCCTCTCTCCCGGAAGTGCTCGACCGGCACATGACTTTACAACTTGGAGCCAACCCGTCAGCGCGGCGCGCGAAGGCGGTGCAGACCTTAACCTTGCGCCCGCTCGCATGGCTGCCCGTGCCAACGACGGAGGACGTAGTGTTGGAAACAATCGGCACGGATGGTCGGCGGCGCAAACTGTGTCTGCCGTGGCAGGTGTCGGATGCCGGGGCGCTCGCGCACTATTTCTCTCCACTACTTCAAGAGAAACAGGAGAACGCGCATCACCCGACTGAGAACCTTCGAGCGCGTTTAGTGGAAACCTCTTCCGGCGTCTTCGGCTGTATCCGCATCAAGACCTTTCAAGAGCATCCCGATTCGTTTTTGCGTTCCTTCATCGCAACGCTTGAATCCATGCCGCCCGCAGGATTGATACTCGACCTGCGCGGCTGCGAAGAAGGATTCGTCCCGACGGCGGAGAGACTGCTCCAACTGTTCACGTCCGAGACGATTGAGCCGCAGCCGTTTCAATTTCGGATAACCGGACTCGTCCGCCGACTTGTCAACGTCTCTTCCGCGCTCCGCGAATGGCGCGACCCTGTCGAAAGAGCGTTTCAACGCGGGGAAGATTATTCCGAAGGGCGACCCCTGACTTCGCCGCAGGAAGCAAACAGCATCGGTCAACGCTACTATGGATCGGTGGTGCTGCTCGTGGACGCGCTCACCTACAGCAGCGCCGAGATGTTTGCCGCGGGGTTTCAAGATCACGGCATCGGTTCAGTTCTGGGGACGGCTCCGCGCACGGGTGGAGGAGGCGCTTCGCCGTGGCAGCAATCCATGATTTTCAAGATATCCGAAGACGAAGCGTTCCGCCCGTTGCCAAATGCTCCGATGTTTCGTGTGGCGGTGCGGCGTTGTCAAAGGGTGCGCACACGGTCGGGTCAACCTCTGGAAAGAGTCGGCGTGACTCCAGATGCGTTGCATCTGCCAACGCACAGAGACCTCTTCGAGGAGGACGCGGACGTGTACGAGAGAGCCGGGAAAATCCTTGCGGAAAACATGAAACGGAGATACATTAATCATCCTTAACCAGAAAACAGAGGAGGCAGAAAGATGGCTTACGAATCAGAAGCGAATG
>JBAVPI010000354.1:0-1723 GCA_049692915.1 Pyrinomonadaceae bacterium | reverse complement strand
CCAGTGGTCGAATAGGTGTAGAGCAGAGTGTCGCCGTCCGGGTCTGTGGCGTTGGCCGACAGGGCCACCGTACCGGCGTTGGGTGTGCAGTTCGGGTCAGGCAATTCTCCGTTGGCACATTCGGCCGGCAGGATGATGCGGCTCGACGCGGCGGTCAAAGCCACGGTCGGCGGCTGGTTGGGGAACACGTCCGGCAGACGTGCATTCCGATGGCCCGCTGTCACCTGAAAACCAAAACCGTGCGGGTTGTTAGAAAAATTGAAACCGAGCGGCAGGCCGCCCGCGGTCGCGGGTCTGGTCGTGCCGGGCACGATGATGATCCCTCTGCCGGGCACGAAGACGCCGGACAATTGACCGATAGACGTGTTGGCGTCCTGCGCGTTAAAGCGCGATGCGCTCTGCTGATTGAGATTCGCGCGATACCACCCGCTCAAGCTCAACCAGCGTCTCGGATAGACGCGAATGCCGCCGAGGAAGTCCACAGGGTTCTGCGGAAACGCATTCGCCGTCCCGCCGCGATACTGCGTCGCCCTCAGTTCGGCGATGGGTTGAACGTGCTTGTTGATCGGAAAATCGAAGCCGACGCCGGAGACGATTTCGTCCGGCCTGTCGAGCAGTGTGGCCTTATCCGTGCCGAAAGCGTCGGAGCGCGGGTTGGAGTTCAGGATATAGCCGAAGTTGGCTGAAACGTTGACCGAGCGACTCAGTCGTCCCGAAACGAACCCGATAGCGCCGAAGTCGCCGATGTCGCCGCCCGGACTCGCGCCACGCTGCAACTGGTTGAAGCCCTGAGCCTCATCAGCCTTGTCGGCGTAGAAGCGATAGAAGGGCACGACGCCGACTTTGAGCGGATTGTCAGGCCCTGTGAAGTTGATCTTCGCACCGATGTTGAAAGTGCTGAAGCTCGACTCGCCGTAGAGCCGGTTGATGAAGGGCGCATCCGGCAAGTACGAAGGCTGAGAGGTGAATGAAACCGGCACGGTGATCGGCAAGCCCAGAGCCGTGGGCGGCAGTGTCGCCGTCGCCAGCACGACGCCCGGCAGGATGCTGCCCAGCGGCGAGCCGATGCCGGGGAACAATGAAGCGGAACCGAAGTTACCGCCGTTGCCGCCGGTTGCGGGGCCGAGCGTGGCGTTGAAGCCGTGGAAGCCGAACGCACCGCTGCCGGAGGTCAGCCCGAAAGTGCCCGCCGGCCCGCCGACGAACGGGAACTGCACGAACGGCTGGTTGAAGGCCGGACGAAAAAGCGTCTGCCCGCGCAAAGAGCCGACGTTCGGCCCCGACGGGGCGAGAACAATCGCCGCCGGACTGCCGCGCAACGTCGAGCTAAAAAATAGCTGCGAGTTCGGCAGGTAGAAGCCCGACAGATTTTTGGGGCTATTGACCTTGACGCCGCGATAACCGGTCGTCGAGAAGAACAACTCGACGTAATCGTTCACTCCGATGTTGAACGATAACGGCACCTCCGTGATGTCCACATTTCCCGGATCACGGTCGTAATTGCTGTAAGCGATGCTGAAGGTGAACTCCCCCTTGCGCAGGGTGTCGCCATCATAGATGGTGAAGAGTCCGGTTGGCCCACCCGGTGAACCGCCTGTGCCGACGGTCGGAGCCTGATTACGCGGGTCATTCTCCGGCCTGAGTGTCTGAGCTGATGCCGTGGCAACCAGCACCAACGTTATGAGCGCGGCAACAAGCGCTCTGTTCGCGAATCTCATCGCAT
>JBAVPI010000353.1:0-3533 GCA_049692915.1 Pyrinomonadaceae bacterium | reverse complement strand
ACGACGATGAGCGCGGCGAGCGCCGCCGTCTTCGTCACGGTGAAGACGTTCTGGATGAGTTTACCCAACAGGAGTCCGCGCGTATTGATGACGGTCAGGAACAGGATGAGCAGCACGGCGACGAGTTGCTCGGTGGACAGGCTCAGTGCGTAGCGCCCGCCGCCGAAGACGAGCGGGCTGACGAGGTAGTTCGACGGCGAGACGGCGGACGCGAACACGCCAGTGAATTTAGCGAAGGCGATGGCGACCGCCGCAATCGTGCCCGTCTGAATGATGAAGAACAGCGACCACCCGAAGAGGAAACCGATTGCCGGCCCGTAAGCTTCGCGCAGGAAAACGTACTGCCCGCCCGCGCGCGGCCACATCGCCGCCAACTCCGCACAGCAGAGCGCGCCCGTGATGGTCAGCACCCCGGCCAGCGCCCACGCGACCAACAACCAGCCCGGCGCGCCGACGAGTCTCGCGGATTCGGCGGATGTGATGAAGATGCCCGAACCGATCATCGAGCCGACGACGATCATCGTCGCGTCGAGGGGGCCGAGTCCCCGCTCAAGATGTTCGGACGCAGGCGCTGCGTTTTTGTCTGGCATCGTATTTAGATTATGGTCGGCGTCGCGGACGGGCGTCTCACGCGCGCGTATGATTGGGCTGCGCGTCCCGACTTGTCAATGACAATTTCGCCGTGCAAAGCGCGTGCGGGCAATCGAGGCGCGCCCGGCAAAGTAATGCCCCCTTGACAGTCGCGCGAAGTGTCTCATAGTCTTGAAGCTTTGGGGCCGCGCGTCTTTTCACGCCCGACGCCTTCTATCTTGAGCAAGTTTCCCGAAACATTCATCCATGATTAAAGACGACATCATCAAACTCATTAACACGCAGGCGGCGCGCGTCGGGGTCATCGGCCTCGGCTACGTGGGTCTGCCGCTGGCGGTCGAGTTCGCGCGCAAGGGTTTCCGCGCGACAGGCTTCGAGGTGGACGAGCGCAAGGCCGCGCTCATCAACTCCGGCGATTCATACATCGGCGACGTGCCGTCCGACATCGTCAAAGAACTCGTCGCCGGAGAGCGCCTGCACGCGACCACCGATTTCGACGAACTCTCCGCCTGCGACGCCATCATCATCTGCGTCCCGACGCCTCTGCGAAAAACTAAAGAGCCGGACATTTCTTACATACTCGCTGCCGCCACCGAGATTCAGAAGCGACTCAAGCGCGGCCAGCTCATCATCTTAGAGTCCACGACCTACCCCGGCACGACCGACGAAGTGCTGTTGCCGATGTTCGAGGAACGCGGCTTCCATCTCGACGAAGATATCCTGCTCGCCTTCTCGCCCGAACGCGTTGATCCCGGCAACCCGCAGTTCCAGACGCACAACATCCCGAAGGTCGTCGGCGGCTGTACGGAGGATTCGACCGACGCGGCTGCGGCGCTCTACGGCGTAATCGTCAACAACGTGCACGCCGTCAGCAGCGCGCGCGTGGCCGAGGCGGCCAAGCTTTTAGAAAACACCTTCCGCGCCGTCAACATCGGCATGGCGAACGAGATGGCGCGACTCTGCTACGCCTTGAACATAGATACTTGGGAAGTGATTCGCGCGGCGGCGACCAAGCCGTTCGGCTTCATGGCGTTTTACCCCGGCCCCGGCATCGGCGGCCACTGCATCCCGCTCGACCCGCATTATCTTTCGTGGAAGGCCAGACAGCATGGCTTCGATTCGCGCTTCATCGGGCTGGCCGAAGAGGTCAACTCGCGCATGCCGGATCACGTCGTGACGCTCGTGGTGGACGGCTTGAACGACGAGCGCAAGAGTCTGAACGGCGCGCGCGTGCTCCTGCTCGGCGTGGCATATAAGAAGGACATTGACGACGTGCGGGAAAGCCCCGCGCTCTCGATCATAGACCGTCTGCGTGCGAAGGGCGCAGACGTGCGCTATCACGACCCGTACGTCTCGGAAATACGCTTCGACGACGCGCATACCGAGAGCGGGGGCGAGCCGCTCTCGTCGTTGGAATTGACGGACGATGAGCTAACGGCGGCGGACTGCGTGGTGATCGTCACAGACCACAGCGGCGTTGATTACCGCCGTGTCTGCGAACTGTCGAAGCTCATCGTGGACACGAGGAACGCCATCAAGGTGGACGAGCGCAAGGCGAGCCGCGCCCGCATCGTTCGTTTGTAAGCTCCCGGCGATCAGTGACAGTCATTTCTGATGTCGGCTGAGCGCTGGCGGCTGACCGCTTCTCATGCTCAAAATTATCAACGTGGTCGGGGCGCGCCCGAATTTTATGAAGGTCGCGCCGATTGTCGAGGCGATGCGCGGGCGCGCGGACGAGTTCGCGCCGCTCGTCGTGCACACGGGCCAGCACTACGACGAGCGGATGTCGGACGCCTTCTTCCGCGACCTCGGCCTGCCGGAGCCGGACGTGTATCTCGGCGTCGGGTCGGGCAGCCACGCGCAGCAGACCGCCGCCGTGATGCAACTGTTCGAGCCGATTGTGCTTCGTGAGCGGCCCGACTGGGTGCTCGTCGTCGGCGACGTGAATTCGACGCTCGCGTGCGCGCTCGTCTGCTCGAAACTGCTCGTACCGGTCGCGCACGTCGAGGCGGGCCTGCGCAGCCGCGACCGCGCGATGCCCGAAGAGATCAACCGCCTCGTCACGGATCAACTCTCAGACCTGCTGCTCACGCCCTCGGCGGACGCCGACGCGAATTTGCGCGCCGAAGGCATTCCCGAAGCGCGCATCCGTCTCGTCGGCAACGTGATGATTGATTCGCTCTTTCAGCAGTTGGAGCGCGCCGCACAGTCGAAGGTGCGCGAAGAGTTGGGAGTGGCGGGCGAGCCTTACGCCGTCGTGACGCTGCATCGTCCGTCGAACGTGGACGACGCGGGAGTGCTGCGCGGGATTCTCTCCGCGCTCGCGGAGATCGGCGAGCGCCTGCCCGTCATCTTTCCCGTCCACCCGCGCACGCGCAAAAATATTTCCGAATTCGGTCTCGCCGAAAGTATCGAGCGCGGCGGCGGACGCGTGCGCCTCGTCGAGCCGCTCGGCTATCTCGACTTCCTACGCCTCTACAGCGGCGCGCGGCTCGTGCTCACGGACTCAGGCGGCATACAGGAAGAGACGACGGCGCTCGGCATTCCCTGTCTGACGCTGCGCGAAAATACGGAGCGGCCCGTCACCGTCGAACTCGGCACGAACCGCATCGTCGGCACAGACCCCGCGCGCATCGTGCGTGCCGCCGTCGAATCGCTCGAACGCGCGGAGACGAACGAGCCGCCGCGCGTCCCGCCGCTCTGGGACGGCCACACCGCCGGACGCATCCTCGACGCCATCAAGGAAGGGCGGAGGGCCGTAGGGTGAGGGTTGACGAGACGGGGGCCGAAGGCCGTGGGCCGGAGGAAGGCGTTGACGCCCATTCGCCACTCTCTACAGAACGCGACGCTCTCCCGCTGCCTCCCTCATCTCTCATCAGCAAGGCCGGACGCGCCTTACGCGGGGACGTGTCGTGGCGCGTCGTCGTGCTCGAAGTGTTCAG
>JBAVPI010000352.1:0-7062 GCA_049692915.1 Pyrinomonadaceae bacterium | reverse complement strand
CGCCCAGACCGGCGGCGAGTTTCTTCGACATGATCGAGGCGACGATGAGCGGGATGGACTCGACCGTCTCAGTGGCATCACGGAGCGCGTAGAGCTTTTTGTCGGCGGGCGCAATCTCCCCGGTCTGTCCCGTCATGGCAAAGCCGACGCGTTTGAGCACGTCGCGAAACTCTCCGAGCGAGAGGTTGACGCGGTAGCCGGGAATCGCTTCGAGCTTGTCGAGCGTGCCGCCCGTATGGCCGAGTCCGCGACCGGAAATCATCGGCACGGAGACCCCGCACGCGGCGACGAGCGGCGCGATAATCAGCGATGTCTTGTCGCCGACGCCGCCCGTCGAATGTTTGTCGGCCACGGGCGTGTGTGTCTCGGAGAAGTCAAGCACCTCGCCGGAATGGAGCATCGCCTGCGTCAACGCTTCCATCTCCACAGTCGTCATGCCCTGCATGTAAACGGCCATCAACAGCGCAGACGATTGATAGTCGGCCCACGTCCCGTCAACAACGCCGCTCACGAACGACGCGATCTCTTCGCGCGAGAGTTCGTCGCCGTCACGTTTATGTCGAATGATGTCCTGAGGTCTCATCTATTTGCGGAGTGATGCCCGAACACTTTTTTTCATCTACTTCACATACACCGAACTCGAAAGAATGCTCTTCGTCAGCATTGAGAGTGCTCGCACGCGAAATTGAGAGCGTTCGCACGCGAAGCAGAACCCTTTACGTGCTTTCGAGAAGAGCTATCGCCTGCACAGTGACCGCACGACGCTCGCCGACCGCGTCCAGCCCTTCGCCCGTCTTGGCCTTGACGCTCACGCAATCCGATCCGATGCACATCACTCCGGCGAGGCGTTCGCGCATCTGCTGTATGTAGGGACGAAGGCGCGGCTGTTCGAGCATCACGGTGGCATCCACGTTGACGATGCGGTAGCCGCGCTCGCCCACGAGCCACATCACGCGCGCAAGAAGTTGCAAACTGTCTGCGTCCTTCCAGCGCGGGTCGCGGTCTGGAAAATGCACGCCCAGATCGCCCTCGCACATCGCGCCGAGAATCGCGTCGGTGACGGCGTGCGCCAGCGCGTCGGCGTCCGAATGTCCTTCCGCGCCGCGGTCGGATTCGATTGGCACGCCGCCGAGGATGAGCGGCCTGCCTTCAGCCAGCCGGTGCGTGTCGTGGCCGATGCCGATTCGGAACATAAAAAGCGGGGCACGAGTCAGAGCGTCAACGGGCCGGTTAAAATTCCCTCGACGATGCATGGCGCGAATCGTTGAAGTTAAAAAAACGGCAACCGCGGCCTCTAAACTTTCACGCGGCCTCTAAACTTTCAAAAGTATTTCCGCGAGCGCGAAGTCCTGCGGCGTCGTGATCTTGATGTTGTGCGCGCCGCCTTCGACGATTGAAACAAGTGCGCCGAGTCGTTCGACGAGCGCGCTGTCGTCGGTCGCTTCGACGTTTTCCGCGAGCGCCTGTTCGTAAGCGCGCCACAGGAGTTCAAAGCGAAAGCATTGCGGAGTCTGCGCCCCACGTAGTCGCGAGCGTTCGAGCGTGCGCACGACGCGCCCCTCCGAAACTTCCTTGATGGTGTCTATGACGGGCGCGACGAGGACGGCTGCTCCCGTCGCCGCCGCCTCTTGCACTGTGCGGTCAATCTCTTCCGACGTCACGAAGGGACGCGCCGCGTCGTGGACGGCGACGATGACGGCGGTCGTCGCGTCAACCGCATGAAGAGCGCGCCGGACGGACTCGGTGCGCGTCGTCCCACCGGCCACGACGCGCGACGCTTTCCTCAACCCGTGCTTCGCGAGAAGGGCGCGAACCTCCCCGTTGTCCTCAACCGGCGCGGCGACGATCAATTCATCAATCGTCGCGCACTGCTCGAAACGCCTGAGCGTGTGAATAATAAGGGGGATGCCGGAGATTTCCCGGTATTGCTTGGCCCGTCCGCCGCCGCTGTCGCCCATCCGCGTGCCACGCCCGCCGGCGGCGATGATCGCAACGTTCATAAGAACAGTGATGGAAGACGGGTGTCAGCGTGTCGGGTTAAAGCAACGTCGGTGCTCTGAATTATCTATCGGTGCTCTGAATCACCTTCCGCTCTATTTATCTCCGGCCCGCTGCCCGACGCTCTTTTAGTCCAACGTCTCGCCATGCTCCGCGCTGCGGATGGGCGCGGGCGAGCGAGAGTCGCGTTGGAAGGCGCGACGCGGGAGGCCGCCGTTCGCGCCCTGCGCGCCGTTGTCGCTTTCTTCCCAGAGCCGACCGAAGATCATTTTGCCGGCGGTGGTTTGCAGGACGCTCGTGACGGCGATGTCGGCGTTCTTGCCGATCATCCGCCGCGCGTTGTCCACGACGACCATCGTCCCGTCGTCGAGATACGCCACGCCTTGATTGTATTCCTTGCCCTCTTTGAGGATGAAGACGCGCATCGCCTCGCCGGGCAGGACGACGGGCTTTAAGGAGTTGGCGAGTTCGTTGATGTTCAGGACTTGAATGCCGTGCAGTTGCGCGACCTTGTTGAGGTTGAAGTCGTTGGTGACGACGACGGCGTCAATCTGCTTCGAGAGTTCGAGCAGCTTGAGGTCAACCTCTTTGACGGCGGGAAAGTCGTTGTCAACGACCTGTATGTCGAGCACGTTGTTGCCCTGCAAGCGGTTGAGCATGTCGAGTCCGCGCCGCCCGCGCTGTCGCTTGTTCGAGTCGGGCGAGTCGGCGACCTGCTGGAGTTCGCGCAGGATGAACTGCGGGATGATGATCGTTCCTGACAGGAAACCCGTCTCGGCCACGTCGGCGATGCGCCCGTCAATGATGACGGAGGTGTCGAGGATTTTCAGGTCGCGGCGCACCGTCTTGTCGCTGAAGATGCCGCCGAGCGCGGAGAGTTCGAGATAGTCGCCCTTCGACGCGCCGACCATCAGGCCGACGTAAGCCATCAGGAAGGTCAGCGCGAGCGTCAGAAAAGCCTTCATCTCCGACGAGACAGCGCCCGACTCCTGATAGCTGATGAGCAGCCCGAACAGGAAGCCGCCGAGCACACCGAGAATCGAACCGACCGCCGCGCCGATCAAAGTCTTGAGCGACGCGTGCTGAATCCTCATCTCAAGCAGGATGATGACGCACGCCAGCAAACCCGCGGCGATGGCGGAGGTGAGATAGGTATCGAGTCCGAAGTAATCCGAGACAGGGTGGAGTACGTAACCCGCCGCGACGAGGATTCCGATGAAAACGATGCGTATGAGAACCGTATTAGTCCGCATGACGCCGTGGATATTAACACGCCCTTAACCGACTCGTCATTAGATAAAGAGTGGAAGGGTTGTCTCAACTGAAATCGAAGCGGCCCGCAAGTCATGGCCGACCGGCGGGCAGCTTCGATTTCAGATTGTCATGACCGACAAGTTATTGAGAGTAACCGCCCGACATCATGAACACATCCCACGCCCAACGCCCCACCTGCGCCCCTCTCGCATCCCTGACCTTTGCTCGATACCGGAATTGATTTCCGTATTCGTCAACACGTTTCGATAACTTGTAATCAAGATCGAGCGTTGCCACGCCCGACTCAGGCAGTGTGTGTAGCTCGCCCATTTCTGAAATACCATTATGGTTGATGTCCTGCCAGAGTCGTAAACTGTTGAAGATAGCGTCTCTTTTGTCCATTACGCCGTCGGAGTTTCCGCCCTTCGCAGGTTTGTCGAACTCGGCGAGCGCGAGAAAGCCGTTCGGGTCATCCGACGAAGTCTGCTGCGTGAAATTGCCGAACAGTTCGCCGCCGTCGTCAATCGCGCCGTTGCCGTTACGGTCGAGCGCGAGGAAGGCGTCGTCGGAACCCTGCGCCGTCCACGCCAGATGTTCTTTGATGCCGACGCGGTTGAGGTCGAAGTTGACGCCATCAGGGTTGCTCGTGAGGTTAAAGCCGTTGCCGGCCACGTCAATCACGATGGGGCTGTAGGGCTTGTTGCAGCAACACTGGTCTTCCCAGTTGTATCTATAGTTTCCAAAATCAGGGCAGCCCGTGCGTGGATAGACGCAGTAGTCCACGCTAATCGGACACGATGGGCGGGAATGACTTAACTCAAATTCCGATTGCACGAAGCCGGAGCAATCGCCCTGATAACAAGGCGGGGTAGGGGCCGGTGTCGGTGTCGCAGCAATTTGACAGTAAATCGTTGCAACCTGTTCTGCGTCACACTGCGTAGGGCCACCTTCATTGAAGGCTGCGGATTGTGTGTTCCCACCCATCATAGTTGACCCGTTTGTACAGTTAGGGCAGTGACCTAATCCGAACGAGTGACCTATTTCATGTGTGCCAAAATAACTGAAAAGGCCGAATGGGCCTGACGAATTTGGTGGAGCGTTATTAACCTGCTCTGGTACGATTTCAACAGTCACGGCTACGACACGCAAAGGAAGCCCCCCGAAAAACTGAGTGGTATTCCCGCTAAACCCTGTGCCGGGGTTGTGCTGTTGCCAGAACACTGTTCCAGCGGGCGGCTTTGCCGAGTAGTTATCGAAGTGGTAGGCGCTAAATGTATCGAAACTCACGCCAGAGCAGTCAAACGTCTTCCAATCATTCCACTTCCTTATACCGGCTTCAAACGCCGCTCTATCCGCAGAGTTCCATGTGTCATCAATCTCGACCGTCACGGATATGTTCGGAGGCCAACTGAACCTGACAGGGTCTGTGGCGAGCTGTGGATACTCACAGGCGATCCGTGCTTTAACATTAATCACTACCCACGTAGCGGTCACTATTAGCAAGCACGAGAATAGTAAGGCAAGGTTAATAATCTTTATAAGATGAGGACGTGTTTCCATTTCCTTCGCTCAATTAACAGGGAATGTTTTCTCGGATTCGTTGATGGCTGCACGAATCGCGTTTGTGAGGGCGTCTATCTTGTAGCCTCTGTACGCCTCTTTTTCTCGTGAGGGATCAACGGGCACGACACCATCCGGTGTTAACTCATAGCCGGTGAGTATGCTGTAGTCCTGACTATGTGTAATGGAATGGAGGAACAGGACGTACTTTCGGCCAGTGGCAGGCATTCCCTCTTCAGCTAAGTGATAAAGCATTTTGTGCCCATTTGAATAGCGCACGATCCCACCTTCACGCTCAACAGTCATTATCTCGCCTTGAGATATGATAACGGACGTTTTGTTTTTAATTACTTCGTTTATCTGGATAGTCAGCTCTGTGTAGATATCACCTTTATCATTGGAAAGGTGTGCCTGTGCGTTCAGCACCTCAGCCGTCACGATGAGGCTACTCTGGGCCACCGGGAGTGCGGGAACATAATATCCCTCATTAATGCGAGCGGCTTCCACAACTCCGGGCTGGGGTTCGTTACCTACAAGGGTTCGTTTGTCGTAGCGGCTATTTTTGATTTTTCTCTTGGCCAGCGTCTCAGGGTTAGTAACTTCCGGTTCGTCGTAATCAACGATGGGGAACTGGCTCTCAAGCTCAGCTTGTTTTTTCTGTTGTTCATCTATAAGGCGTTGGTCAATAGTGCGTTGCTTCCGAACATTTGGATTCTGATTTTGCTGAACTTGATTTTGTAGAGCTATGGCCGAACCTATTACCGTTAAAGCAAGGAGGCCTGAAAGGAACATCGTTACTTTGATACTGCTTAACATAAATTAATTCTCCTGCATCTAAACGTCTCGGTAGTCACTTGACTATTTACTGAGAACCTTCATTCTCCGTAGTGCTTATAGTGGCAGTTAATAACTGTTTATTATTTTTTTAGCAACTATAGTTATGTGAGATTGGGAGAATCTTGTAAGGATTTCGTCAACAGAGTACGTGCGACAAATGTGCTTATACGCCCGTCACAATATGCTGTCAATGACAATCTCCGCCATGCTGCAAGGTGACAGCAAACCTCGTTATGTTGAATAAGAGAACGGGTCAATCAAAACAACTCACCCAACGCTTCATCCACCGAACGCACGCCGACGACTCTCAAGCCGAGCAGTCGTTCGAGTCCCGTCGTGTTCGAGACGGGCATGATGAGTTTTTTAAAGCCGAGCGCCTGCGCTTCTTTCGCGCGCGCCTGCGCTTGCATCGCGCCGCGCACTTCGCCCGTCAAGCCCACTTCGCCGAAGACCGCCGTGTGCGGGTCAATGGCGCTGTTCTTGAAGCTCGACGCGATGGCCGCGACGACGCCCAAGTCCGCCGCCGGTTCGTCAATCTCCAAACCGCCCGCGACGTTTAAGAAAACGTCGTCGCCGATGAGGTGCAGCCCGACGCGTTTCTCCATCATCGCGATGAGGAGCGCCATGCGGTTGGCGTCGAAGCCTTGAGCCATGCGCCGGCCCGTGCCGTACTTCGAGTCGGAGACGAGCGCCTGTATCTCGACGAGGACGGGGCGCGTGCCCTCCATGCAGGCGGTGACGACTGAGCCTGCAACATTCTGCGGTCGCTCGGACAGAAACATCTCCGAAGGATTGGCGACGGGCAACAGTCCCGCGCCAGTCATCTCGAAAACGCCGACCTCGTTGGCCGCGCCGAAGCGATTCTTGACGGCGCGAATGATGCGGTGGTTGTAATGTCGCTCGCCCTCGAAGTAGAGCACCGTGTCAACGATGTGTTCGAGCGCCTTCGGCCCGGCGATGTTGCCTTCCTTCGTCACGTGGCCGATGAGGAAGACGGGGATCGTGCGGTTCTTCGCGAGCATCAGAAATTGCCCCGCCACCTCGCGCACCTGCGAGACGGAGCCGGGCGCGGATTCAATCTTTGAAGAGAAGACCGTCTGAATCGAATCAACGATGATGACGCCCGGCTCGTTGTGCTCGATCTCGTCGAAGATGAGTTCCAGATTCGTTTCGGGCAGCAGGTAGAGGTTGGTCGCTTCGATGTTGAGTCGCTCGCCGCGCATCTTGATCTGCCGCTCTGACTCTTCGCCTGAGACGTAGAGCACGCGCACGTTCTGGCCGCTCAGCTTGTCTGCGACTTGAATGATGAGCGTGCTTTTGCCGATGCCCGGCTCGCCGCCGATGAGCACGAGGCTGCCGGGGACGACGCCGCCGCCGAGCACGCGGTCGAACTCCGCGATGCCGGACGAGACG
>JBAVPI010000351.1:0-4511 GCA_049692915.1 Pyrinomonadaceae bacterium | reverse complement strand
ACTCTCGACTGACCGATGGCGGCGAGCGCCGCCGCGATGGCGAAGCCGAAGCCCGCAGCAATCTTCGCGTATTTCGCGACCGAAAATTCGTTGTCCGCCGCCGCGTTCGCCGCCTGCGCGAACGTCGGAGCCGACGCCATAAGGATGCCGACCACGGCGAAGAAAAGCATTCTGAGTTTGCTCATGTTCTATTCTCCCGATTGAAATATTGAACGAACTTTACCGGGTCGAGACTCGAAAGTTTTTCGGCGAGCATCAGTCGTGCGGGCCAGCGCATTTTTATAATTTCGCCTCCGTCCGGTATCCGCCGCCCCTCTTACAACGGCGCTCCAGCGATGTCGGCACAACCCGCTTTCAAAACACGAAAGCCTCCACTAATGCGTCCCGCGACTCTCTCCTCCGAAATCCTTTTTCGCTCACCCGAAAAAGTCCACGTCCTTGCACCTCAACGTGTGCGGGCGCGTGTGCCCGCGCCGCTCGTGTGCGCGATGAAACCTGAAATGTAAGAAGCGAACTGAAGAACCGCTGCTGCGTTATGCGTGTTCCGGCAACGTCACTATCCCGCCATCGCTATAACCGTGGCTGTCTTCCCCATGCTCATCATGCGCGCCGTGCGAAACTTCGCTGATATAGATAATCGAGAGCAGCACGAAGATGAAAGTTTGCATGAAGGCTACAAAAAGGCTGAGCGGCATCAGCACCACCGGCACAATCCACGGCGCACCGAGAACGCCACCGGTCAGGTCGGAGATCGTGCCCAGCACCTGCTCGTCGCTGAAGATGTTGCCGAAGAGACGGACGCCGAGCGAGACGGGGCGCACGAAGTTACTGATTAGCTCGACCGGGAACATCAGCGGCGCGAGCCAGATAATCGGCCCGGCGAAGTGCTTCAAGTGACCGAACAGCCCGTTCTCTTTAACGCCGATGTAGTTGTAATAAACGAATGAAGAGATGCCGAGCGCGAAGGTGACGGAAGTCGAAGCCGTCGGCGACAGCAGGCCGGGGACGAGTCCCATCAGATTCGAGATGAGAATCAAGATGCCGAAGGTCGCGACGACGGGGAAGTATTGCAGGCCGTGCGGGCCGACGTTGTCCTCCAGCAGATTTCGTATCGCCAGCACGCCCGCCTCCAAAGTTATTTGCTTGTTTGAAGGCTCGTCGTGTGAAAGCCTGCGCTTCAACAGCGCGATGACGATTAAGGTCAGAACGCACGCGATGACGAACATCACCGTGTACCACGGCACGGCGTTCTCCGGCGAGTAAGGGCTGCCCGCGAAAACCTTGTCGGCGCTTGAGCCGAAGAAGCCGAAGAACCTATCCCACAGCGGCTTGGTGTAGTGAATCTGGAATTGATAGAGCGGCTCGCCGACGTTGCGGTTAACGAACTCGACGATGAGGGGCGCATGGTGCTCGCCCGCCTCCGCCGCCGCGTGCCCGGCTGCTTCTGCTGCATGTCCGGCTGCCGGGGCTGCCGCTTCGTGTTGGAAAAACAGGAGCATCAATTAAGTTTCCTCTCGATTGATGAGTGCGAAATACATTTGCCTGAAACCTTCGACGAGCGCCGCCACGACGAACGTGCACATCCCTGCGAGCGTGGCGACGAGCGAAACGAGATCGAGTTGTGATGCGGCGATGACGACCGCCGCGATGACGATGTAGCGCAGGACGTAACGCGCCAGCCTGAACTTCATGCGCGCGCCTTCGAGCGTCGCGTCGAACATTGCCGCCACGGACGTGCGCAGCCAGTGATGATTGAAAAGAGCCAGCACGCCGCCGAGCAGCACGCCCGTCGTCACGCGCCACGGAGCGAGAAATGCGCTCAAGAGCGTGGCGAGCACGCCCGTCACGCACATCCAGCGAAAGATGCGCCGCTCCATCGCCGCAGGGTCTTCGCCCGCGTCTTCCGACGCGTGACCGCCCACATTATCAACAATTTCGCCCATCTCGGAACGGGCAATTTTACACGCCGGGTACAGTGCTGTCGAGTTGCAGAAGTCTCAATCCGGTCACGTCGCAGCGGCTTGGCACGGACGATTTACTTGATCGTCGAAATCATGCGGATGAACTGGTAAAAGCCGATCACCGCGCCGATGATGATGCCGCCGACCATCGCCCAATTCGTGCCGAGCCACTTGTCCAGCAGCCACCCTAAGCCCATGAAGGCCAGCACGGAAAAAAAGATCGCCAGACCGGCGGCGTATGCGACCCCGCTTTTGCGTGCTGTTTCGTGCTCTTCGTTCTCAGCCATACTTGTCTCGACGGCGGCGACGGCGGACGGCCTTCGCACGCACTATTTCATCAGTTGCTTGCGCCTGATCTCTTCAAGCGAGCGATTCGCCTTTTCCAACTCTATGTCAAAGCGGTTCGCTTCCAGAAGCGGCGGACTATCGCCCGACTTTTTCAGCGCCCTGTAGCCGACCGCTCCGGCCAGCACGAGAATGCCGAGGAAGAAAAGATATTTGACGACGACGGCGAGCAGCCCGAAGAGGGCGAACGCGCCGAGGACGGCGAGAAAGAGGACGACGAGCGCGAGAATGACCTTGAAGAAATTCATGTGCGTAAAACCTCCGTGCGGAAAATTCTTTTGAACTGTGCAGGCTCCGCACAATTAAACGAACGGGGCGGCGCTCGCGTTCGGACTTTCGCTCACCAACGCCCGCGCATCGCGTAGTTCTTCGGCGCTTCCCACAGCAGGGCGCGGCGCGAGTGGCGCATCGAGTCGTGGATGAAGCAGACGTGCGTGCACCAGCAGGCTTTGCCGCCGTCAATCGTCGCGAGTTCTTCGCTTCTACCCCGCGCGGCCCAGAGCGCGCCGAAGTTGTAATCATAATCGGCGAGCGAGGCGAAACGCTCGCGCAGTTCGCAGGCGCGCACGTCGCCGTTGTAATCAATCACGGCTGTCGTCTCGCCCGCTGTGCAGGGAAAGGGCCACGCAGTCGGCTCGTCGAAGTTGGCGTGCTGCGTGCGATAGTGCGTGGTGATCGTGCCGACGTAGGCGACGGACTTAACGAAGCGTGCTGCCGCGTCGTCGTCCGCGAACATTCGCTCGCCGTAGCGTTTGGTGAGCGCGGACGCGCGCGCGTAGAGAGCGGGCAAAATTTCCGGCGGCACTTGCTTGATCGAGTCGCCCGCCTTCGTCTCGCCGCGAATGATGTTGAAGTAGTGGCCGTCGAGACGAAAGTTTGCCCAGAGGAAAGCCGAGAGCTTTTCGATTTCCGTGTAGTTGTCGGCGCACACGACGGTGTTGACGTTGAGGCGAAAGCGGTGCGCGAACCTGTCTTTGAGAGGGTAAAGCGACTCGATGCAGTCGAGCGTCTTCGCCCAGTTGCCGGGGACGCCGCGGATGCGGTCGTGCGTCGCGCCGTAGCCGTCGAGCGCGACGTTGAGATAAAGATGAAGCTCCGCGTTATCGGCGAGCGCGCGTGCGACGATTTCATATGCGCGCGATTTGACGAGGCCGTTCGTCGGGATGATGACGCGGCGGACGCCGTTGTTGTTGACGAAGAGTTGAATGATTTCGGAAGCGTCGTGACGAAGCGTCGGCTCGCCGCCGGAAAGCCAGAGGTCTGTGATGGGCGGCATCGTCTGCGAGACTCGCTCGACTTGCGCGAAGGTGAGGTCGCCGGGGCGGTTCAACTCTTCGTGATAAAAACAGGTCTCGCATCTGGCGTTGCAGCGCGAGGTGATGAAGAAGATGACTGTGCCGAGCCGCTGCTCGCGCCCGGTCGAGCGCAGGAGTTGATAGAGTTGGACGGCCTTATTTGTCATGTCGCGCTTTTTCGGTCAACGGCATTTCGTTGACATGCTCTTGTGACGTGTCGCCTGAGATGATGGCAGTTTCCGTCGGCGATTTCAATTCATACGTGATGCCGCGCCACACGATGCGCCGCGAGAAGAGGGCCGCGAGCGCGTTATACAGATAGAGCGCGGACGTGACGGGCCAGAGCAGTAGATGCGCCCACAGCCCCGCGCGCAGTCGTTCGTGATGAGTTTCGAGCGGCAAAGCGACGGCACGCAGGCGAAAGAAAGCCTTCCAAGTGCCGAGCAGAAAAACGGCGCAGACAATCGAGAGCGGCCATTCAAAGGACAGGCCGAGCGCGGCGCGCGTCAGGCTGAGCGCGAGGCCGCCGTAGAAGACGAGGACGAAAAGCAAATTCGAGATGAGCACGATTAGCCAGAGGCGCGGCGCATAGACACGCGTGATTTTGAGTTGGCGTGTGGTGAATTCGAGAAGACCGGCGAACGTGCAATCTTCGAGCGAGGCGGTCAGGCAGCCGGGCACGAAGCGGATGGGCATTCCCGCGCGTTGGAGGGTGCGCGTCAGCGCGAAGTCGTCGGAGAGCGCGCCGCGCCACTCCGCGCTCACGCCCAATCGCTCGAACGTTTCGCGGCGGATCGCGGTCGAGCCGCCCCAGCAGAAATTCCTGCGCCCGTCCGCGCCGAGCGCCGACGCGATGGACGCGTTCCAGACCGCGCGCAGATGCGAAGCGAGGCCGCCCTTGACCGGCAGA
>JBAVPI010000350.1:0-3827 GCA_049692915.1 Pyrinomonadaceae bacterium | reverse complement strand
GCTCGAAGCATCCGCCGCACATGGGCCTGCGCGTCGAAACACGCGAGGCGCTCGAAGAAGCGGCGCGGCGCGAGAACCGCCCGCTCAAAGAGCACAGGGATCGCTCCGTCTCCTTCTACACACGCGGCGTCGGCGGCCAAGCCGTCGAAGTGATTTACTATCCGCCGGAATATAACAAGAGCGACGGGCAATAAGTTTGTCCTGACTCGCCGCCTGTCACCCGATCACTGCGCTTAACTCTTATGCACGTTTTCTTTTTGTTCTTAGAGACCATCGGCACGGGCGAGCTGCTGCTGATCGCGTTCGTGGCGCTGATCGTGTTCGGGCCGCGCAAGTTGCCGGAGTTGGGTCGCAGTCTTGGTCGCAGCCTCGGCGAGTTCAAGCGCGCGTCGGATGATTTCAAGCGCACGTGGGAGCATGAGGTCGAAATGGAACGGCTCGAACCGGGAAAGCGCGACGAGCAGGAAGCGAAAGTCGCGCGCTCCGTCCTACCTTCGCCGGAGAGCGCGAATCCGACAACTGACGCCGCGCTCGGCGTGAGCGACGCCGCGCCGCCTGAGTCTTTGACCGACGAAGCGCAGAGCGCCGCCGCCACCACCATCGCGCGCAATTCGCCCGCCACCACATCAACGTTGACTGCTTCGGGCGAGTCCGTGCATGAGGCCGAAGCGGAAAACTCTACCCCGCCGGGCAAACAGGACTGGCTCTAGAGCGACAACGCATCCCGCGCAACCGCTGCATCCCGCGCTCGCTCGAATCACAAGATGGCCTTAACTCTGCCGGACACCGAACCTGCCACGGAGCGCGACGAAGAATCGCGGCTCGGCGGGCAGATGTCTTTCCTCGACCACCTCGACGAATTGCGTCGGAGGCTCATCCGCTCGGTCGCCTTCGTTTTCTGCGCGCTCGTCCTCAGCTGGTTCGTCTCAGACCACATCTACAATTTCCTCTCCGTGCCGATCCGACGCGCGCTCGCCGACGCCGCGCAACGCCCCGTCGCGCTTCAGGGCTTGACCGGTCAGGAAGCAATCGTGCCGCTCAACTCCGTCAAGGAGGGCGACGCGGGCCGCTACGTTTTCGCGGAGGCCACGAAGTTGGGGACGAGCGTGATTCCCACGGGCGCATCCGTCGCGGCGCGCGTCGCAAAAGATGGGGCGGGCAACCTCGGCATCTTCACGGACGAGCAGATTTACGCGGGCGCGACCGTCATCCCGAAAGGCGTGCGTCTGCCCGTGGATTTTAACGCGCGACCGGAAGCACTGCCCGGCATCGAGGATAAACTCGTCGTGCGGACGGCGATGGAGCCGTTTTCGCTCTACCTGTCGGTTTCGCTCTATGCGGCGATCTGTCTCTCCGTGCCATTCCTGCTGTGGCAAATCTGGGGCTTCGTCTCGCCGGGACTCTACGCGCACGAGCGCGGCTACGCGTTGCCCTTCATCCTGCTCTCGACGATTTCATTCGCCCTCGGCGCAGCCTTCGCTTACTACGTCCTCTTTCCACCGGCGGCGGCCTATCTGCTCGGTCTCGGCTCGGACTTCCGACTCTTCCTCAACGCGAGCGACTATTTCGACTTTATCGTTCTCATCATGCTCGCGATGGGCGTCGTTTTTCAGATGCCCGCGATAACTTACATTCTGGCGCGCATCGGGCTGGTGGACGCGAAATTTCTGGTCAGCCACTGGCGCGTCTCACTCGTCGTCATCCTCGTGGCCGCCGCCGTGCTCTCGCCCACGAACGACATCCCCAACATGATGCTTTTCGCCGCCCCGATGCTCGTCCTCTACGTTATCTCAATCTTTATCGCGTGGATGTTCTCGAAACCGCGAACGGCGGAATGAGTTAACTGATAATGGCGCGGAAACGGGCGAAAACTCGATTCTTATCGCTCATCACTTCGCCCCAATCCCCTCCCACGGGGCAACTATGGCGCGTTTGAGCGCATCTTGACTGTGTCTCTTGCGGGTTCTACAATTCGCCCGAAAGTTTGGCGGCGGCTGGCTTTAAGCCTCTCGCGGAAGGTATTCGCGGCGGGTCGCCTGTTGTCGCACAGGCGCGAACGACTTCCGGTCTGATACAAATCGTCTCGAACGGCATGCCCGAACGTTTTTTCGGCGGCGTGTCGCACAGTCAAGAATCAACAGTGCATCTTTACAGGAGTAATACAGCGATGGCTCGTCATCAGCGAATGCTTTCTCTGGCTTTGGCCTTCACGTTTCTGGCGCTCAGCGCCGCGCCCGTCGTTCTGGCTCAGAAGGATAAAAATAAGGCGCAGGGCGAGGTGCCGGATCGCGAGCGCAAGGTCAAGTCCGAGAAGAAGAACTACTACAAAGAGTGGAAGAACAAGGACGTTGCCTACATCATCACGGACGGCGAGAAGAACGCCTTCGATAAGCTCGCCACCGACGACGAGCGCGAGCAGTTCATCGAAGCCTTCTGGCGCAAGCGCGACCCAGACCCCGACACGGACGAGAACGAGTACAAAGAGGAGTATTACGAGCGCATCGCCTATGCCAACGAGCACTTCGCCTCCGGCATCCCCGGTTGGAAGTCAGACCGCGGGCGCATCTACATCATGTTCGGCCCGCCGCACGAGAAAGAGTCGCATCCGGCGGGCGGATTGTACGACCGCCCCTCTTATGAGGGCGGCGGCTCGACGACGACCTATCCGTTTGAAATCTGGTTCTACCGCTATCTGCCCGGCGTCGGTTCCGGCATCGAGATCGAGTTCGTTGACCCGACCGGCACGGGCGAATACCGCATCGCGCGCTCTCCGAGCGAGAAGGATGCGATGCTCAACGTGCCCGGCGCGGGCCTGACCACCGCCGAATCGCTCGGCCTCTCGGACAAAGCGGATCGCGTCACCAACGCGGGCGGCATCGGCTACAACGGCTCCGGCGGGCGCGAGCAGGACAGCCCTTTCTCTCGCCTCCAACTGCTCACAGACCTTCAGAAAGCGCCGCCGATCAACGGCGCAGAGAATTCGTTGGGCCTGACCAACACGGGCGTGGAAGATACCGGCGCGCTCGACTTCTCGTACAAGATTGACTTCTATCGCCAATCCGACGAGCGCGTCATCACCGCCGTCACCATTCAAACCGACAACAAGGACGTGACGTTTAAGGATGCGGGCGGCATACAGGAAGCCAAGCTCAACATCTTCGGGCGCATCACTTCGGTAGCGGGCCGTCGCGTGACGACTTTTGAAGACCCTGTGACGACGACGGCGACCGTCGAAGAACTGACGGACGCGAAGGATCGCAAATCGGTTTACCAGAAGGCGCTGCCGCTTCCGCCCGGCACATATAAAGTTGACGTGATGGTGCGCGACATCAACTCCGGCTCGCAGGCCGTTAAGCACATCGGCTTCACCGTTCCGAAATTCGAGCAGGGCAAGCTTTCGACCTCGACGATGGTGATGGCCGTCAAACTGCAAACGCTCGGCGATCAGTTGCCGGGTATGTTCTCCATCGGCGGCTTCAAGGTCGTTCCCAACGTCTCCGGCATCTACAAACGCGGGCAGGACGTGGGGATTTACATGCAGGTTTACAACGCGGGCATTGACCAGACGACGCTGCGCCCCTCGATTGACGTTGAGTACGCGCTGTTGAAGGACGGTAAGGAAGTTCTCAAGCAGCAAGAGGACTGGCGCGGACTCTCCGACGCGGGCCAACGCCTCACGCTCGCACGTTTGCTTCCGACCTCGACGCTCGCGCCCGGCGAATACGAGATCGCGATTCGCGTCCGCGACCACGTTTCCGGCCAGTCGCTCTCGCCCTCGTCCAAGTTCACCATCCTCGCCGACAAGTAGCGTCGGCGGCGGCAGCAAA
>JBAVPI010000349.1:0-6800 GCA_049692915.1 Pyrinomonadaceae bacterium | reverse complement strand
AGGTCAGGCGCGGTCGGCGCGGTCGCGCCCGGCCCGATGTAGGAGAGTGCGCGCGGGTCGAAGGCTTCCACCTCGGACAGACTCGGAGCGGGCGGC
Source organism: Pyrinomonadaceae bacterium (assembly GCA_049692915.1). Lineage (GTDB taxonomy): Bacteria > Acidobacteriota > Blastocatellia > Pyrinomonadales > Pyrinomonadaceae > JAIVJG01. The sequence continues at coordinate 6,704 of JBAVPI010000349.1, read as the reverse complement.
CCCTCGTCTCCGGCGGTCGGGACATACTGCGCGCTGAGGTCGGGCTGCTCTACGTCGCGCAGGTCGGGCGCGGGTCTCGGCGGGGGCGACGACTGTAGCGCGTGGATGAACTTCTTGAAGTCAGGTTGAGGGTCATAGACATCCCGGAGGCTCGGTGCAGTGACCCCCGCGCCGAGCGTGATCCACTCGTCGGGCGTCGGGCACTCGTGAAAGTCGTTTGCCCGCAGAGTCCTCTCGAACAGGGCGAGCGCGATTGGGCTGCGCCGCCGCAGGATGCCCGCGCTTCTCTCCAGTCCGAGGCCCTGCCGTGCGAAAATTTCGTCCTGATCGAGCAGCCCGCCGTCGCCGGTCAGGGGCGAGTCTCGCTCCATGCTCAGGAACTCGACGTTCAGCACTGACAGGCTGAAGCGGTCGGCCCCCGGCCCCCACGTCCGTTGCGCGTCTTGGACACCGTTGTCCTTGACGAAAGGCGCGATGTAGCCGTTCGTGCCGAACGTGGTGTTGGACGGGATGGTCAGGCTCGTGTGATAGATGCTGTCCCAATCAATCAGGTGGACATCCCATGTGTTGGTGTCTATGAAGACATTCGTGCTCGACAGGTCTCTGTGCGAGAGGCCGTCGGCTTCGAGCGCCTTCACCTGCTCGCTGAGGTTCCGGCACATCAGTAGGCGCTGCTCCGGTGTCAGGCTGATCGTCCCGTCCCTCACCCTGTCGGCGACGTAAGCCCAATCGCTCCCCCTGACCTGCGGCATCAGGATGGTGTTCTCGACCCACGGCACGAAATCCGGCGACGGCAGCGACGCCCCCGCGACGCTCGCCCGCGACAGCACACGACGGCGATGGCCCGACTCGAACCCGGCTCGCCGGGGGATCAAGGCACCGATGGCTTTGATGTACTGCGCGTCGGGCGTGCGACCGGGCAGGAACTTCTTCAGAATCCAAACCCTGCCCGCGCCGTCTTCGAGGTAGAAGGCTTGCGCCTGCCCGCGGACGACGATGAGCGGGGTTTTGGGAAAGTACATGTTCTCCTGCGGCAAAAGGTCTACGCCCTCGATTGACAGGCGACGCCCGATCAGCAACCACGCCTGCGCGACATCCGAAGGAGATTGGAGCGCCTGTATCTTCTTTAACATTAATTCCCTCCTCGTCCGGGCGGCGGGTCGGGCCACAGGAAGCGGCGTATAAAATCACGGAACGCGGCGAACAGCCCGCGCCCTCCCACCCGCCGCACTTCGGGAAACTCCCCCGCGTCCGACTCCTCGTCCCCCCTCACGTCTTCCGGTTTCTCGTCCTTCCCAAGCGCCTTCTCCGGCGGGGACGCCAGCGGGCGCAGCCAGATAAAGGAGATGTCGTCGTCCCCCTTCTTCTGTTCGAGGTTGCGGTGTAACTCGGCCAGACAACGGGCTGCCGCGCCCTCTGTGCTCAACTCCGCGCGGTGCTCGTTCAGCCACTCGTGAACCTCTTTGAAGTTCGTGAAGCCGTCGTAGAAGCCGTCGCTGCAAAGCAGCAGATGCACGTCCTGCGGGTACTTGTCAGAGACGAGAACGTGGCGCGACTCCTCTTCGTCGTAGGAGTCGGGCAGCACGGGGGTGAGCGGCGAGCCGTGTTTGAAGTCGTCGAACTCGTCGCCGAGGTTCACGTTGTTGAAGATCAGCTCACCGCCTTCACGGAAGATGAAGAGGGCGCTGTCGCCGCAGCCGAGGGCTTTGACCGAGACCTTACCCGCCGCGTCGTCGTTCTCATCGCGCGAGAGGCGCACGGCGACAAAGGTGGTCTGGTACGAGATGCGATACTTCTCCCGCACGATCTCCTCAAGCATGCCCCTCAACAGTTCCGAGTAATCCTCATCCAGCTTCACGGGCTTCGAGATCAACTCCGACCGCATCTCTCTGAGCGCTTCGACCACCTGCCGGAGGCCGCCCTCCTCGAAGAGCGCGTCCACCTGCCGCGAGACGCGCTCGGCGGCCTCGGCGGAGAAAGGGGAAGTGCTCGTGCCGTCGCAGATGATGGCGAACTGGCACGCCGCGCCCGCGCCGCCCTCGCTCAGCGCGAGCCTGTCCTGATTCTTCTCGTCGCCGTCCTCCGTGCCCGGCGAGAGGGCCGCGAGGGCCTCATGAGTGATGGCCCTCTCTTCCGCGCGCGGGCGCGTTGCTGCCTCGACTGAAGACTTGTTGGACAAGGCTCGACCTCCCCTGCGGCGCGTAGAAGGTAAAGGACTACCGGGCGAGGCGACTGCCGCCGGAGCCGACGACCTGAATGACGTGCTTGAGCATCTCCTTCGTGCGCACGTCGAAGAAGAGTCTGGCGTTCTCGCGGATGGCGGGAAAGATGCCGTCGTTGACCAGATTCTGACGCATCGTCTCAGGGATGACGCTGCTCATGCGGAACAGGCGCAGGTTGTCCTCGCTGGGGCCTACCTCCTGCTCGTCGAGATAGCCGGGGAAGTCGTTCGGGTCTTTGTAGTTGAGTTGGGTGCTGGTGCCGATGTAGGCGTTGACCAGCAGGACGTTGCCGTCGCTGGAAGAGAGGCTCGTGACCTGTCGCGCTATCGGCTCGGCGTCGGTGTGGCTCTCGCCGTCGGTCAGGTGGAAGACGATGGGCGGGAACGAGTCCTTGAACCTCTCCTTCTGAATCGCCTTCTCAATGCGCTGAAGCGCGAACTGGAACGCGGCGGCGGTGTCAGTCCCGCCGAGCTTCCCGCCCAGCCCTAGAGAGCCGTTGTCGGTAAACCTCTTGGTGGCCTCGCCGATATCCAACTCCTCGTCGCCCTCCGCTCCGGCCTGCCACGTCTCGACGCTGCTGCCGTACTTGATGACATCGAGGTAGTATCTCGCCCTGACCGTGGGCGTCCCGCCGGGCACCTCCATGCAGCGGGCCAGCAGTTCCTTGAGGATGATGCCCGAATACCTTTCGACCCACTGGAAGCGCGTGTCGCTGGTGCCCGGCAGGCTGCCCACCATGCTCCCGGAGTCGTCGAGAATCATAACGATCAGACCCGGATGGGCGCGCTCTACTTTTCTTTCATACGGCATGTCGTTTTCTCCTTGCGCAGTTGCTAAAGATTCGCCCCGGCACTGCGACCGCGGGCACCGAAGCGCGAGCGGTCGCAATGGCGGTCGCTGAAAACCATCCGCGCGCCGCTCTGGAAGGGCCGCGCACGCCGACTTTCAATCTTCTATGGGGGGCAGGTGTGAAACGTTACGACGCTGTTTTATTTAGCTTTGGAGGTGTGCCGGAGAATTTGCGGATGACGGGAGGCGGGCGCGCGTGCGAGGGAGCAGGAGCTAGGGTCGCTGCAGACACAAACGGGCGATGGTTGTGAAGAGGTCGTCGCGCACGCGCCACTCGAACTCTTCGACTTCACTATAATCAACCGCCATGATGAGCCGCCCGATCCGTTCGCGGAAGTCCAGAACCTTTAGACGTTGCTCCAACGCGGCGCGGTCGAGCAGCGCCGGTCTCTGACAGAAATAGACCATCACCTGTGGCCGTCCGTCTGTGCTCCAACGTTCCAGCGAGCGCAGCACTTCGCCTTCCGTGCCCGTGACGCCTGCTGAGGTCGGCGTGCCGAAACGGTTCCAGAAGATGGCGAGGACGACATCCGCTTCGTCCATCTCCACGTTGACGAGCGGCTGCGGCTCGCCAGCCGCCGCGGGCGCGTCCGTCTCCCAACGCCATAGCTCGATTGTCACGCCGATCATTTTGCCGAGCGTCCGGTTCAGGCTCTCGACGACCTTCGGCATGCGCGAGCGTTCTTCCCTGACATCGGTCGGTGAGGCCACGAAGACGCGCGCCACCCCCTTTCTGACAACCGCCTTTCTCGACCCGCGTGTGAGCCTGCTCATCCCCAGCCCGGTCAGACCGTCGAGCAGGAGCGCGCGAAACTCTTTAGGGGAGGCGGCGGGACGAATGCTTTGTCTCTCGCTGCTGCGCCGGATGAAGGCTTCGAGCCTCGCGTCGCCTCCGTCCGCGTCCGGCTCAGGGTTCATCTCCGGGTCAGCCCGTCTCGCCGTAAACATCAGACGCGGGATGCCGCGCTCCAAAGCGCGTTCGTACTCCAACTCGCCGACCGAACGATCATAGCCGGGGATGACGCGCCCGTATTCGTCGCCGACGATCCCGATATAAACGTCCGCCTCGTCCAGAAGGCCGAGCGCCCGTTCGACGGCGTCGGAGTCGTCGCGCGCAACATGCTCGACCGTCACCGGCACGACGTTCAGGCGAAGGCAGACTTCGAGCGCTTCCCTGAGATACGCGGGCATTCGCTGCGCGCTGCCGCCGATGACGGCGACGGGTCGTGTGGCTGGCTGACTCAATTTTTCTCCCCTGTGCATAGCCTGCGCGCCAGTGGCGACGGGCCTGAGATTCGCGCGGCGTGGCTGTGCATCGAAGTTGACGTAAGGTGCGGCAGTAAGGCTTTCATGAACGCGCAACGAGGTGTAAGTTAGGCCGGTGAAAATAATATGTCAACGGGGCCGTGTGGCGACTTGCCTCCCGCCTGACGCCCTGCGAAACAGTCGGCGATGACGACTGAAGAGTTCAACTCACGCGCAGGCGATAGCGCCAATCCTCACGGCTCGCCTGAGCGGAGCAGAGCCGAGGCCGAGAGACTTTTCGCACATGCGATGTCGCTTCTGGGCGCAGGGTCGGAGGTTTCACTGCGGGAAGCTCTCGGCACGCTCGACGAGTGTTTACCGCTCTACCGTTCGACGGGCGACGCGGGCGGCGAGGGTGCTGCGCTGACGGTCGCCGGTGTGATTCACGGCAACCTCGGCGACCGCCCGCGTGCGCTCAACTGCTACACGCAAGCCCTGCCTCTTCTTCGCGCCGCAGGCGACCGCCGCGGCGAAGCCGTCGCACTCAGCCACGCCGCAATGGCCTACGACTCCTTCAGCGAGTACGGGAAGGCCCTCGACTGCCTCGCACAGGTATTGGTCATGGCGCGCGAAGTCGGCGACCGCGAGGGCGAGGTCGCTGCGCTCAGCAACATCAGCATGTCCTATCTCTCGATAGGCGATCCGCAGGAGGCGCTCGGCTATTTAGAGCAGGCGCTGACGCTCTGTCCGGGTCTGAAAGACAGTCACATTGAAGCCCGCGTGCTGACGAACGCGGGCTGGGCCTACGACTTGCTGGGGCAGAAGGGTCGCGCCCTTGACTGTTACCTGCGGGCGCTGCCGCTGGCTGAAGCCGCCGGAGACTTTGAGGGCTATGCCCTCGCGCTCAACGCCGCCGGGCTGCACTACCACGCGGCGGGCGACAGGAGCACCGCGCTCGACTGCTTCGCAAAAGCCCTGCCGCTCCTGCGCGAGGCCGGGAACCAGCAAGGCGTAGCCGCCGCGTTACACAACACCGGCCAGACTTACTACGCGATGGGCGAGACACAGCAGGCGCTTGGCTACTTGCTGGAAGCCCTGCCTCTTCTCCGCACCGCGGGCGACCGCCGCAGCGAGGCCTATGCGCTCAACAGCCTCGGCGTTATCTACACACTGCTGGAAGAGGAAATATCGGCGATAGATTATCTGTCGCGTGCCTTGTTGCTCTTTCGGGAGGTGGGAGACTGCGTGGGAGAAGCGGTCGCGCTCAACAGCATAGGCGGACTCTATCTGGTGTTCGGCGACGCGCGGCGGGCGCTCGAATTCTTCTCCGAGGCGCTGCCGCTCTTGAGCGCTGCCGGGAATCTGAGTGGGGTGGCGCACGCGCACAACAACATCGGAGGTGCTTACGAGTCGTTGGGCGATGAACGCGCGGCGCTCGAACACCTCTCGCAAGCCGTGTCGCTCTTCCGCGAAGTCGGCGACCACGCGGGCGAGGCCAAGGCGCTCAACAACATAGGCAACGTCCATCGCAGGCTGGGCGAGCAGGGGCGGGCGCTCGACCGTTACGAGCAGGCGCTCGCGCTTCACCACCCGCAGCTTGACCCTGCGGGCGAGGCGGTCGTGCTCTTCAACGTCTCGAACCTCAAGACCGGTCGGGGCGAACTCGAAGAGGCGCGCTCACGGATAGAGTCTGCTCTCGCCATCGTCGAGTCGCTCCGCGGCAAGGTCGGCGGGGCTGAGATGCGCGCCGCTTACTTCGCCACGGTGCATGACTTCTACGAGTTGTACGTCAACGTCCTGATGCAACTCCATGAACAGCACCCGGTGGAAGGTTACGACGGCGAAGCGCTGCACGCCGCCGAACGCGCGCGCGCACGCTCGCTGCTCGAAACTCTGACCGAAGCGGGCGCGGACATACGGCGCGGCGTAGAACCTGCGCTGTTGGAGCGCGAAAGCTCCCTCCGGCGACAACTCAACGCCGCGGCCCTTGAAGGTCAAACGCCGCGGCCCGTCGGCGAGCAGGCGGAAGAGCAGGGAGTGGCGCTCAGGTTGAAGATCACTGCGCTGACGGCGGAACTGCGTCAGGTCGAGGTTGAAATCAGGCGGCTGAGTCCCGGCTACGCGGCGCTGGCTCAGCCGCAGCCGCTCACGCTCGAAGAGATACAGACGCAGGTGTTGGACGCCGACACGTTGTTGCTCGAATACTCGCTCGGCGTGGAGCGGAGCTACCTGTGGGCCGTCACGCAGACCTCCGTTGACAGTTTCAGGCTGCCGGGGCGGGACGAGATCGAGACGGCTGCGCGCCACGTCTATCGTCTGCTCGACACACGCAACGGCGGCGAGATCAGGGCTGGCTGGCGCAGGCGGATCGTCGAGGCCGACGAGGAA
>JBAVPI010000348.1:0-3226 GCA_049692915.1 Pyrinomonadaceae bacterium | reverse complement strand
CCGCAGAGGTGCGATCCTGTTCGGGCGGCGGGAAGGGACGCAGCAGGATTGTTGCCGCCGTCTGAAAGAAGGCCGCGCGAAGCGGCGCGGGGATGTCCGTGGGCGGGACGACTTTCTGACTCCACTGGCGCGTGTGGCTGTTGCCGTCTGCGCGCACGGTCAGATACAGGTACGGCGTGAAAATGTAGGAAGCGAGCAGCGAAACGGAGTTGGCGTCGGAGATGGGATTGATTACCGCGCGTTGAAGCAGCGACGCGTAACGCTCGTCGGCGGCCTGCCGGTTTTTCTCGCGCAACACGTCGAGAAAGTTCATCCCGTAGGTGTTGACGGGATCAAGCGCCGAGTCCGCGAACCCAATAGCGCGCTCGGTGTCGCCGTCTTCGAGAAGTTGACGGGCGAGACTGAGGCGCTGCGTCAAAGCGTTCGGCGGCTCATCCGGGTTGAAGCGTGCACCCGCTGAAGCCGTTTCAGTTGACGGGGAGGCGGTGGCGCTCGATGCGTCATGCTTCTTCGCTTCATCGAGACGCGCAAGGAACTCTTCGCCGAGCGCGCGGTCGCGTTTCGCCGCGAGTTGTAAGACCTCGCGTCGCATACTTGGCAGGTTACGCACCGACGCGCCCCCGCGCGCCTCACGCTGCGCGCGCCTCTCATCGTCGGTCAGGCGTTCGTTCTCCGCGTCGGCGGATTCGGCGGCCTCCCACGCGCGGCGGAAGAGTGCGCGCGCGCGTTCTTTATCCAAATCCCATAACGCGTCCGCGGCACGGCCCTGCGCCCGCGCGCGCAAAGATTGGTCATGAAAATTGCGCGCGTCGTCGGCCAAAGCATTGAGCATCGTGAGCGCGAGCATCCGGCGCGCTTCGACGAGCGGATCAACCTCTCCGCTTGCGGCGGCGGGCGCGGGTTTGCCGCTTGTCTTCTTCGACTTTGAGATGGGCTGCGGCTGTTGCTGCGCGAGGGTCTGAGTTTGAAGCACGCTCAGGCAAAGAAGAAGTGCGAAGAACTGTGCAGTTCGTAACATCCGGTTGGTCTCCCGTTCACAAAGTCGGACGCCTCTCGACACGCTCAGGGAAGCGTGATAACTCAAATCGAAATGTGGCGCTTCTTGACGGAAAGGCACGGGACGGGCCGAAACGATTGCGGCCTCCCCGCGCACACAAGCTGAGATGGAAAAGTAAACGCGCGTCGCGAAAGGATAGTTCCAGAATCTTCTACTGGAAAAAGTATGGAGGGAACTTGCGGGGCGAACGCATGGCATCTGCCTGCGTCCTGCGCTCGCCCCTGTGTTGTTCAGACGGCGACGACTTCGATCTCAGGGTCAACTTCCTGTTTGATCATGCCTTCGATTGCCATCAGCGTGCCGGAGAGCGAACTCGGACAACTGCCGCACGCGCCCTGATAACGTATGCTGAGCGTGTTCTCTTTGAGGCTGAGGACTTCGAGCCAGCCGCCGTCGCCCGCGAGCGCGGGGCGTATCCGCTCGTCGAGAATTTCGTTGATGCGCAACAGGCGCGGGTCGTCGCTCATCAATGCGCCGAGCGCACCACCGACGCCCGACGCGCTGCCGTTCCCGTTCCCGCCACTGGCGGTCGCGCCCGATACGGACTCCGCCGCGCGGATCGGGACGGCGAGCTTTGGCAGCAGATCGTCCCAATTAGCATCGTCCCGTTTTTCGACCGTAATCATGCGATCCATGTAAAAAATCGAGGCCACGTCGCCGACCTCAAACAGCGGCCCGGCGATGGGATCGTCCAACGCCTCCGCGGCGCTGTGGAAACTGCGTGTCGTGCCGTTCGTGACCGGCTCTTTGAGAATGAACTTGACGGCGTTCGGATTCGGCGTCTCTTCGATGTTGTCTATCTTCGGCATAATCTCGTCTCCAAATAAAGCTTTCGGTCGGCGACGTATAAGGCCGTCGCGCGCCCCTGTGAAATTAATAAGTCTGATATCGTGAACTCGCCTCATTATACCCGACTTTTGCCGCCCGCGTCAGTCGCCCGGCCACGTCTTCACCACGTCAACAAAGCGCGCGCGTGAACGTCAACGGCGTCGCGGAACGTCACCCGACGGAGCCTGACGGCTCTTGTATGAAGACGAGCGAAAAATTGTTCACATTCCGAAAAATTTAATTTGTCAAAACAAAAAACTGCGCGTATATTCGTCTCCCTCGCTTGTCCCCCTTCGCAGGTGAGACAAGTTGAGATGAGAGGCGGATGGTAGCGAGGACCATCCGCCTCTCCTTATTTTGAAGGCCGGAGACCGGAGGCCGGAGACTCGTGGGAGAGCATCGGCGGCGTGCGAAATTTCCGCTCCGGCGGTTGCTTTTTCTAACCTCCAACCTCTAACCTCTAGCCTCTATGAACATCGGCATCACGGTCTATCCGACATACGGCGGAAGCGGCATCGTCGGCTCCGAACTCGGCAAGGAGTTGGCGCAACGCGGGCACACGGTACACTTCATCGCGTCGGCGCTCCCGACGCGCCTCACGCAGTTGAACGAGCGCGTACACTTCCACGAAGTCGAGATGATGTCGTACCCGCTCTTCGAGCACCAGCCGTACACGCTGGCGCTGGCGACGAAGATGGCCGACGTGGCCCAGACTGAGAATCTCGACCTGCTCCACGTTCACTACGCCATCCCGCACTCGATCAGCGCCATCCTCGCGCGCGAGTCTTTGAAGCCGCACCGCACGCTCCCCGTCATCACGACACTGCACGGCACGGACATCACGCTCGTCGGGGCCGACCGCTCTTATCTTCCCATCACGCGCTACGGCATCGCGCAGTCGGACGGGGTGACGGCGGTCTCCAACTATCTCAAGCGCGAGACGGCGGAGATTTTCCAGTTCGACAACATCGCCGTTATCCCCAACTTTATCTGCGCTTCGGACTACCGGCGACGCCCGGCGAGCGAACTGCGCGCGGAACTCGCGCCGGGCGGCGAGCCTCTGCTCGTCCACGTCTCGAACTTCCGCCCCGTCAAACGTCCCGTGGACTGCGTGGAGATTCTGGCGCGCGTGCGCGGGCGCGGTATTGATGCGCGGCTCGCGATGGTCGGCGACGGCACTGAGCGTGCGCGTGCCGAACACCGCGCGCGTTGTCTCGGCATCGAGCAGCATTGCGTCTTCGTCGGCAAGCAGCCGCGCATCGTGGACTATCTTTCGGCGGCGGATATTTTACTTCTCCCTTCGGAGCAGGAATCGTTCGGCCTCGCCGCGCTCGAAGCCCT
>JBAVPI010000347.1:0-3001 GCA_049692915.1 Pyrinomonadaceae bacterium | reverse complement strand
TTCCACTTCCCTTCTCTGACGAAGTTATTGACATTATCTACTCCGCCGCCGGCGGCACGCCCCGCGACATTCTTCGCATCTGCGGCTACGCTTACGAGATTTCACAGGTCGGCGGTGACCCGGAAGTTTCGCGCGAACTGGCCGAGCAAGCTATCGAGCACGAACGTCAAATCATGGATGATGACGACGAGGCGTTGAGCGCATGACAAGAAGCGGCCAACTTCTGCATCTTGATCCAATCGCTTTGGCGGAGGAACGTCGCCGTCAACGCGAGCAGCAAGCCTGCCTGCCTCAATCACAACCCCTCCCCGAAACGCCACCCCTTGATCAATCGCCACCCCTGTCTAATTCGGTACCCGTACCTGATTCGCCACCCCTTACTAATCTAACCCCTGCCGAAATAGCACCCCCTCCAAATCAGCAACCGGTGGACAATTCGCCCCCCGTACAAAATGCCGGAGGTACCCCTGTCGTTTTAAGACAACCACCCCCGGATAAGCGACCCCTGACGAAAACGGCACCGGTCAACGATGCACCGCCGCCGCTGCCGTGGAATTCGCCGCACTTGCGTCTGCCATATGAAGTGCTTGAACGCCTGCGAACGCTCAAGCCACCCCAGCGTGTGATTGCCGAAGAAATCTATCGAGCCGCCGCCGGATGGCACACCGACGAGTGCGTCATTTCGATAGGAAAGCTCAGTCTTTACAGTAATCTCGATGAGAAGAACGTGCGCAAACATCTGGCTGTGATTGAGAGGACGGGCCTTGTTAAAAGGCTCGGCGATGTGGTCGGCGGTTCGGATTTATCGGCGCGCGGGATACGCTTTCGCTGCTTACTGCCAAGGATGGAAACCCCTCCCAAAAGAGGAAGGGGTGACGAAAGTGGAGGGGGTGATCTTTCGTCACCCAATAAAAGAAGAACTATAAATGAAAATCAATTTAAAGGGGACATCGCTCCTTCGGAGCAAATCTCGGAAGAAGAACGCCTGCGTCTCGAACGCGAGTATGAGGCGGCGCAGGCCGAATTACGCCGCGGCGGGGAAGGGAATTGAAACGTTACTTCCGTTTGTCGTTCCGCTGGAGGGCAAGTAGTTCGCCCATCCCGCATCCGAGGAGAGGAAATCTCCGAAAGCCATAGCGCCGCGCGTTGACGTGAGTAAGTGCCTGGACGTCGGCAGATCAGTCTTCTGGCATTCAGAGGGTCATGCCGGTCGCGTACCAAAGTGCAAGCAGGAGAACTGCTGATCGCTTAACACTTTAGAGAGAAGAATAAGGGAGGGATTCAGAGCCTGTGATAGAAGTTGGACTGTCCGCGAACAACTCCCTACCGGAGGCAGGCTATGAATCCGCTCAGAAGATATCCTGTCCCCGCTTCGCTGTTCAGACCATCTCGGCGTGCTCAACAGAAGACGTGCGCCGCGCTCGTGGCCCCTCTTTACCAGTCGGCGCAAGCCTCCGGTTTCGCTATTGCCGGGCAACTCTCGTGCTTGACCGAAGTACAGTTCAGCCCGGCTTTGACCAGACTCTACCGCTTCTAACGCAATGAGCGATTCAATAACTGGCTCTTGACCCATCAGATGCTCAGCTTACCCGGACAGGAGCAAAAACACCTGTGCTTAGCACTGGATTAGACAGCATGGCAAGATCGCTTCTCGCTCTTAACCGCGAGCGTTTGCGTCGGCCCGCGCTCTATTCCCGTCGCTTCATCGGCCTGCGTTAAGCGCAACCTTGCGCGCTCACAGAACCTGTGGGAAGAGACTCTCCTCCGGCTCTGCGTTGACCGCTTACGATCAGCCGTCGTATGTGCCATCTGGCTGTGCGACCGGGGCTTTCATCGCGTAGCATGTCTCAAGCGATTGTTGGAGATGGAGCAACACTTTGTCGTCAGAACACTTTGTCGTCAGATTACAGCGCGACGTGACGGTGCATCTGCGAGATGGAACGTATCTGCTCAAGGGTTTGTAGATCAAAGAGGGTGAGCGTCGTGACTTCGGGTTCGTCCACCCGCGCGCCGACGGCTTCGCCCGCGTCAGGCTCATCGGCGTGTGGGCCAAGGGTGCTAAAGAAGTGTTGTGGCTGGCGACTGACCTGACCAACTCAATCTCGAAAGTAGTCAGCTACTATGACCGGCGAATGGGCATCGAGGAACAGTTCAGAGATGCCATAGGTGTGCGCTTCGGGCTGAAACTCAAGTGGACGCAGTTCACCAAGCCCGAGTTCGTCGAACGGATATATTTACTGGTCGGCGTCACATTGCTGCTCTGGACGAGCGTCGGGGAGGTGGTCGCAGTTCAAGAGCCGGAGGTGCGGCTTGAGAGCAAGACCAAAGGAGCGCGGCTGTCTTTGGCACGCATCATCTCTTACTACTGGCAGAAGATGTCGCGGTAGCTCAAGCTAACAGTAAGTTTTGTCCGAAAGCATCTGCCACCGCCACGTCTCGGTAATTCATTGAGTGTTCGCTTGGCCTGATTAGGTGTGACTTCGAGCCGCTGGGCCGTAACCCGCGCGAACTGCTCTGCCTCGAAGAGATTGATCTGTTCACATGTCACCGCCTCAACCACATCAGAAGGGAAGTCGAGGAGGCGCAAGTAGTGATCGACAAAGCTTGAGAAAGAGATTTGAGAGGATGTTTCACGCTCAAGGATGTCGCCGAGTCTCGCGGCCACTCTCAACAACTCCTCACGCTTCCATTTGCCGGGGCATCCGCGTTTCGTGTCAGTGGCAGGATAACGCTGCGCGTGACGAGCGGCGCGCAGTAGCCGCACCAACTCTTTCTCTTTGTGTGGGATGATTTCGGGCAGGGCCGAGCGCAGTTGCTCGATGACGGAGCGGACGGCCGCGGGCGAGGCGAGCGGGTCAGTCTTGCGTTGACGGCGTCTGGTGGCTCTCAAGGTCTGATCACGACTCCTACAAGGGATGATGTTACACAAGTGCTTACAGTACATTTAGGATAAGTAAAATTCCACTAAAATTTACCATAGAACACACAAACTCATCAGTTG
>JBAVPI010000346.1:0-2410 GCA_049692915.1 Pyrinomonadaceae bacterium | reverse complement strand
TCCCTGAACAGGTTCCGCAGATGCCGGGCGTGGAAGTAGGTTTGGAGAGCATCGAGAGCGGAACTGCGAAGTTTGATCTGTCACTGGCGATTAAAGAAGTCGGTGAGGGAATGAACTGTACGCTGCGCTATCGCACAGACCTGTTTGAGGCGGCGACCGTCAGACGGATGCTTGAGCGTTTCAGCCGGGTGCTGGAAAAGGTCGTGGCCGATCCCCACATCCGCCTCTCGCAACTCGACCTCCTCGATGAAGAAGAGCGTCGTCTGTTGCTCGTCGAGTGGAACGAGACGGCGGTCGAGTATCCAAGACAATTCTGTATCCATCATCTCTTCGAGCAGCAGGCCGTGCGCACGCCTGCCGCCATCGCCGTGATGAGCGAAGACGCATCCCTCACCTACGAGGAGTTGAACCGCAGAAGCAACGAGTTGGCCCGCTTCCTGCGCGCTCAGGGAGTTGAAGCCGAGACGCGGGTCGGGTTGATGGTCGAGCGCAGCGTGGAGATGGTGGTCGGCATGCTCGGTGTGTTGAAGGCGGGTGCAGCATATGTCCCGCTTGACCCTTCCTACCCTCATCAGCGCGTCTCCTTCATCTTAGAGGATGCGGGAATTTCCGTGTTGCTCACGCAAGCGGAACTGATGCCGGGTTTGGAGAATGACGGTGTGCGCGTTGTGCGACTTGAAGAGGACTGGCAGACCATCGCTCAGGAGCATGGAGACAATTTCGACAGTGGTGCAAGCGCTGAAAACGCCGCGTATATCATTTACACTTCCGGCTCGACGGGCATGTCTAAGGGCGTCGTCATCGAACACAGGCAGTTGACGAACTATCTCTTCAGCATAAACGAAAAACTCACTTTCCCCCCGAACGCAAGCTTCGCCACGGTTTCGACGTTCGCCGCCGATCTGGGCCACACGATGTTATTCCCCTCGCTGTGCATGGGAGGGACGCTGCACCTTATCTCCTCTGAACGCGCTTCGAGTCCGACTCTGCTCGGCGAGTATTTTCAACATCATCAAATTGACTGTCTCAAGATTGTGCCGTCGCATATGTCTGCGCTGCTGGCCTGTGCCGACGCGGCAAAGGTCATCCCGCGACAGCGGTTGGTGCTCGGCGGTGAAGCTTCAACGTGGGAGTTGATAGATAAGCTGCACACGCTCTCTTCAACGTGTGCGATCAACAATCACTACGGCCCGACTGAGACTACCGTCGGTGTCCTCACCTATCCCGTTGAGCGAGCGCAAGACGAACGCCTCTCTTCGACAGTGCCGCTCGGACGGCCAATCGCCAACACACAAATTTACATACTCGACCAACACCTTCGCCCTGTGCCCGTTGGAGTGACAGGCGAACTCTACATCGGCGGAGAGGGGCTGGCGCGCGGCTATGTCAACCGTCCTGAGCAGACAGCCGAGAAGTTCCTGCCGCATCCCTTCACACACAGAGCGGGCGAGCGACTCTACCGGACAGGAGACATCGCGCGGTATCTGGCGGATGGCAACATTGAGTTTCTGGGACGTGCCGACGCGCAGGTCAAGGTACGAGGCTACCGCATCGAGTTGGGAGAGGTTGAGGCGGCGCTGGCGAAGCATGAGTCGGTACGCGAGGCCGTGGTAGTCGTTAGAGAAGAAGAGACGGAGAAGCAGTTGATCGCGTACGTGGTGGGCGCAACGAGCAGGGGTGAGTTACGCAGACATCTGGCGGGAGAGTTGCCGGAGTACATGATTCCGACCGCCTTCGTCATGCTTGAGCAGATGCCTCTGACGCCGAACGGCAAGGTTGATAGAAAGGCGCTGCCTGCGCCCGACGCTTCACGCGCGGGAAGCGATGATGCGTATGTCGCACCCCGCTCTCCGGTCGAAGAGATGCTCGTGCAAATCTGGTCGGACGTGTTGCGGCTCAAGAGGGTCGGCGTCCACGACAACTTCTTTGCGCTCGGCGGCCATTCTCTGCTTGGGATGCAAACCGTCTCAAGAGTGCGCGAGACATTACAGGTAGAAGCGCCGCTGCGCAGCCTTTTTCTGTCGCCAACCGTGGCGGAATTCGCCGAGCAACTGGTGAGTTATGAATCCAGACCGGGACAGGTTTTAGCGACCGCCAGATTGCGTATCAAGCTCGCCGGCATGTCTGCCGAAGAAATGCAGGAGATTCTGGAACGGAAGAAGAAGGCTAGAGGATAGTGATAAATGAGTGTGAGTGAATCAATAGCCAAGGACGTGTTGGAAGAAGAACTACTGGCGCTACTGCTTGAAGAGCAGGGGATGGCGGTTGCTCCGACTATCTCCGCTCGGCGGCGAGAAGAGACGACCAGCTTCCCTCTCTCCTTTGAGCAGCAACGTCTCTGGCTGCTCAGCCAGATCGAGCCGGACTCTTCTGCATACAATGTTCCACGCGCATTCAGACTCATCGGCAA